>JAZOAV010000028.1:0-11022 GCA_045595645.1 Faecousia sp. | reverse complement strand
AAGGGCGAAAAGTGCCCCCGCTGCTGGATGCACTCCACCCAAGCCGATGAAAACGGCCTGTGCCCCCGTTGCGCCCGTGTTATGTCCGGCATTGTAATGGAATAAAATTGCAACTGCTCTGCACCACCGGTGCAGAGCAGTTTTTTCCTTTGTGAAAATCAAAGCATGAGAATTTGCACTTGAAATTTTGCGCACATTGCGCTATAATAACTTTGCTACACAAACTTGACAATTTAATATAAATTATAACATCATAATAGGGGATGTTGTTTTTGTTTCGGCAAAAACGCATTCTCCGCTTTGCATTCCCTAAGGATGTTATAAGTAAGTTTGTGTAGCGACAACTGGAGCTATGCGTTTTTCGGTGTGTGGCTCCTTTTGGAGCTACACACTTTTTATTTTTATGAGGGATAAACAAAATGGAACTCGAACTCTACAAGAAAATGTATGCCATTATATGTTCTGCCGCCGACCGCGCGGTAACTCTGTTGACAGTACCCGAAAACGCGCTGCACGCCAAGGTGCTATTAGAACAAGCCCTGCTCTCTGCGGAGGAGCTATATCTGAGAGCAACAGATGAAGAAACCCCAATCTAAGCAATGTGCTTATCGACTTAACTCAGCTCCCGATAGCCACTAAGCACCTAGCCCCCCTTTGAAGGGGGGTAAATCCGCGCGCATAGCCAACACGGTACAAATTCGCCGGTTCCTGCACAGCCCCCCCTTTGATTCCCCCTTAAAAGGGGGAACAATCCAATACGGCAGTCCCTACGAAAAGCCGTAATGCTGAATTAGGTCGATAAGCATAATTTGCAAAAGTCTCCGTCTTTTTCTTGACTTTCCTTCCCTTAAATGGTAAAATTATCATAATCCATTTCAATTTAAGGAGGTCATTGTTTTGAAACATTCCCGTTTGAGAAAACTTGTATCCCGTGGTTTGTTGCTCGTCCTGGTCGTGATTATGCTTTCTGCCAGCGTTTTGGATGTTGCCGCTGCCACGCCCAAGTCCACCAAATCTGCCAAGGCAACCTTGGCATACACCCTCAAGGGTCTGCCCCTTGGCCGTGCCATTCAGAATTTCTACATCGGCTCTACTTACATCTACTGCACCCAGCGTGTGGACGGCACCACCTATCTCAACCGTCTGAAGATCGACGGCAAGACCGCCGTGTACAAGGATCGTATGACCTTCAAGAACTGCGGTCATGGTCAGTCTTTGGATTGCTACAGCTACAACGGCGAGAACTATTTCTACATCGGCGTCAAGGCTGACAGCTCCACGGATTACTACTGGTCTGTTCAGATTGCCCGCGTGAAGTACGAAGCCGGCAAGACCTACAACTACACCGATCTCAACCGCTTCACCTACATGAACTACGCCAGCAAGAGCAGCTCCCGTTTGGGCGATACCTATCGTGTAGCCTGCGGTGGCAACAGCAAGTACACCATCTTCCGCATTCAGACCAAGAACAGCAGCCGTGTCACATGGTCCATCTATGACACCGCCAAGCTCAACAAGCTGCTGGATAAGAGCAAGACTGTGAGAATGGATACCGCCGCTGCCCGTGCAGCCTGCCTGTACTCCTTCTCCAGCTCCGTGAGTGCTGCCATCCGTCCCAACGATTCCTTCCAGGGCATCGACCTGTCCACCTATTCCAAGCTCTACACCTCCGGCGGTGCTGACGGCGACACTCCTCAGATTGCCAAGTTCAATCAGAAGGGCACCTACCTGAAACTGCTGAAAATCAGCAATGTAGGTAAGAAGGAAATCGAAGGCGTGCAGTGCAAGGACAGCCGTGTGTACTTCGTCATCGTCACCGGCACCACTGCCGCCGCTAAGAAGAACGAGCAGAAGATCTACTATGTAAACGAAAGCGCATTCAATTAAACAAACGAACCGCCCTGCACCGACATAGTGCAGGGCGGCGTTTTTATCTGTAGGGGCACCTCGGGAGAGCCGCCCCTACAAATATTAACGAACATGGTACGATTTCAGCGGTGCGTACACAGGTCGATGTGGGCATCGACCCCTACAAAATATTACGATGGCGTATGCGAAGAATCACAGCAACAGGCAAATCAGCCCGTTGGCACCTTCGTTGATGATTTTGGTCAGGGCATCCTTGATTTTATAGCGGGCATCGTCGGGCATGCGCTTGAGCTTGGTGGTCAAGCCCTCGTTCACCAGCTCATAGAGAGATTTGCCGAAAATATTGCTCTCCCAGAGCTTTTCTGTGTTGCCCTCATACTCGCCCAGCAGGTACTTCACCAAATCCTCCGATTGTTTCTCATCCCCCACCATGGGGCTGATTTCCGTCTGAATATCCGCCCGCATCATGTGAATCGACGGCGCACCGGCCCGCAGCTTCACCCCATAGGCTCCACCCTTTTTGATGATTTCCGGCAGCTCTAAGTGCATTTCCTCCGCAGAGGGCATGACAATGCCGTAGCCTGTCGCCCGCACCTCCTCCAAAGCGGAGGCGATTTTGTCATACTGCTTCTTCATCTGCGCCAAGGAGGTAAGCAGGGACAGAAGCTGTCCGTCATTTTCAATGGCAAAGCCCGTTCTCTGCCCCAAAATCTGATAGAACAAGCCCTCATGGAATTCCAGCTCGCAGCGCACCGTGCCTGTACCGAGGTCGATTTCCTCAATGCGATAGCCACCGATTTGCTCCAGCTCGCAGACCGCTTGAATGGCAGGCTCTGCCTCCGCCAAACGGGAGATTCCCTCCGCATTGCGGCGCAGGCTCTCATACAAGGCGCATTTCAGCGGGTTGTCATACTCCAAAGCCTGCACCCATGCGGGCAAATAGACCTGCATTTCCCGCAAGGGGAAGGCGTAGAGCACCGCCCGCAGCAGTTCCTTCAGCTCGGGTTCATTCATTGCCTGACAGTCGGCACAAATCGCGCCCACACCGTAGGTCTCCGCAATATAATCCCGCAAGGTACGGGCATTTGCCCCCTTGGGCTCACTGCTGTTGACAATGACCACAAAGGGCTTGCCCGTTGCCAGCATATCCCGAATGGCTCGTTCCTCCGCGGCAATGTAGTCACTGCGGGAAATGTCCGTCACCGTTCCGTCGGTGGTGACCACAATGCCCACGGTGCAGTGATCCTCCATGACCTTTTTCGTGCCTAATTCGGCGGCTTGGGTCATGGGAATTTCGTAGTCGAACCAAGGTGTTGTCACCATGCGGGGCTGACCATCCTCCATAGCACCCACAGCACCCTCCACCATATAGCCCACGGAGTCAATCAGCCGCACCGAAAGAGTCGCCGTCCCGTCAGGATGGATCTCCACCGCTTCTTCGGGCACAAATTTCGGCTCTGCCGTCATAATCGTCCGTCCCGAACCGCTTTGGGGCAGTTCATCTTTGGCCCGTTCCCGCTGATAAAGGTCGTCAATATTGGGAATCACCAATTCCTCCATAAAACGCTTGATAAAGGTGGACTTGCCCGTGCGCACGGGGCCGACCACGCCGATGTAAATGTCGCCGCCCGTCCGACGGGCGATATCTTCATAAAGATTGCTCATAATTTTAGCCTCCCCCATTGTCTCGTGGTACAACCTATGCACGAGCGGGGGAGGCTATTCCAAAAATCAGCGGATATCGTAGCGTTCCAGTACATGACGGGCAATGCCCTCGGCTTCCCGACCTGTACGCAACACTTCACAACCGCACTTGCACGCCTGATAAATGGCTTCGCCCAAAAGCTGAGGCGACAGGCCACGCCCACGGAACTTGGGATGAATGGCAAAATATTGCAGCTTGCCCTCCTGCATGACAAGGGCACCTGCCCGTTCCTCGTCCAGCATGGCCACACGGACAAGTCCTTCGGGGCAGCCCAATTCCTGCAAAAAATCTGCATCCTCAGCTTCCGCATCCCGATACCACATATTGAAGTCCATATACTGACTGCCTCGCCACCACTGCTGCTTGGCAAGTGTGGAGATTTCATGGGTAATATGGGAAGCATCATTAAGCATTTCCAGGGTATACTTGCCGTTTTCGTAATGCAAAAGGGTCACTGCCGTGTTTTCACAGTGGGCAACGGCGTGCTCATCCTCGGGGAAGAACATGAGCTGCAAGACCCCACGCAAGACCATGCCGTGAGAAAACAGAGCAACGGTCTGCCCGTCATGCTTTTGCGCGATCTCGTTCATCGCTTCCATAAAGCGGGCGGTGTAGACAGGAAATGTCTCGCTCCCCTCCACCGACCATGCGGAAGGCTGGTGAGAAAAGATCAGATTGCGCTCAGGATCGGTGCGCCGCAGCCAACCGAAGGGCTGATTTTCCCAAATGCCCACGGACAACTCCCGCAAACGAGGCTCCTTGTGCAAAGGCAAGCCCTTGGGTTTGTAAATCGCCTCTGCCGTCTGGCAGGTACGCCGCAAGTCACTGGCGTAGACCGCATCCACGGGGATCTCCGCAAAACGCTGTTCCAAAGCGGCAATCTGCTTTCTGCCGTTGGGTGTCACCTGTGCATCATATTGTCCCTGCAGGCGGCGGAACACATTCCCCTGCGCCTCTGCGTGACGAATCAAATAAATTTTTGTCATAAAATCACCTCTATGCACAGATTATACCACATTTCAAGTCGAAGAAAAAGACCTTTTTGGGGAATGATAGCCTTGGAGGTGAAAAATATGCAAACAAAGACCTTTTTGCTGACCCTTGGCGTAGGAATGTTGGCCGGCGGTGCCGCCGTGCTTATGCTTCCTCCCCAATCTCCGGCCCGCCAAACTGCCCAAAAGGTGGTCAATAAGGCCGAAGAAAAAATGACCCAAATGATGTCCTGAGTACCCACCACATCATGCCCCCCTTTGAAGGGGGGTACGGGGGGTTGATTGATAATGCCTGCACAGCAACCCCCTTTTATTCCCCCTTGAAAGGGGGACATTCGGAGTGCGACGATGATAATGAGTGCAATACCACAAAAGTATAGTTTTAATTGTTATTCAGTATAATCCAAAACTTTTTCTTGCTTTTTATCCTTTCTTCCGCTATAATAGTTTGGATTTTTGTGTAGAAAGGAAAGATAGTTGTGAGCTCCTTGAAAGAAAACAAAATGGGCATCATGCCTGTCGGGAAGCTGTTATTCCAAATGGCTCTGCCGCTGGCTGTTTCCATGCTGGTGCAAGCCCTTTACAATGTGGTGGACAGCGTGTTTGTCTCCCGCATTTCCGATGAAAACAACTTCGCCCTGACCGCTGTGTCTTTGGCCTTCCCTGTGCAGAACATTATGATTGGCATTGCCACGGGTGTCGCCGTAGGTGTCAATGCCCTCGGTTCCCGTGCATTGGGTGAAAAGCGAAACGACTATGCCGGTGTCATCGCCCGCAACGGCTTGGTACTGTCTCTCATTGGCACGATTTTGGCCGCCCTCTTCGGTCTGTTCGGCGCAGAAGCCTTCATGCGTTCCCAATCCTCCAACCAAGCCGTCATTGCCTACGGTGTGGACTACATCCGCATTATTACCATCGTCTCCTTCGGTATTTTCGGCACTATTCTTATGGAGCGTCTGCTCCAATCCACCGGTCGCACCAAGTACACCTTCTATACCCAAGGCACCGGTGCTGTCATTAACATGATTTTAGACCCCATTTTCATTTTCGGTCTTGGCCCCATTCCCCGCATGGAGGTAGCCGGTGCCGCCGTTGCCACGGTCATCGGCCAAATCGTCTCCTTGATTTTGGGCATCTACCTGAACATCAAGAAGAATCCGGAAATTCCCCTGCATTTCCACAAATTCCGTCCCAGCGGCAAAGTGCTGGGCAAGATTTTGGGCATCGGTGTCCCCTCCATGATTATGGTTGCCATCGGCTCTCTCATGTACTACTGCATGAACCTCATCCTCGGTCGCTTCGACGCGCTGGAGCCGGGTCTGGGCGAAGTGGGATCCACCGCCTTCGGTGCCTATTTCAAGCTGCAAAGCTTCGTGTTCATGCCCATTTTCGGCCTGAGCAATGCCCTTCTCGCCATCGTCGCCTACAACTACGGCGCACGGAAGCCCGACCGCATTATGAAGACCATCCGCTGTGGCTGTTTTGCCTCCGCTACCATGATGGCCGTGGGTTTGCTGATTTTCCAGCTTTTCCCTGAATTCCTGTTGGGCTTCTTCAATCCCGATGAAGCACTTTTGAGGGTCGGTGTTCCCGCTCTGCGCACCATCAGTATCCCCTTTGTTGTAGCAGGTGTGTGCATTATCTTCGGCAATGTGTTCCAGGCCATGGGAAAGAGCATCTACAGCATGATCACCTCCATTGCCCGCCAAATCGGTGTGCTCATTCCCGCCGCCTATCTGCTGTCCCTCACGGACAACATCGATGCCGTTTGGTATGCCTTCCCCATTGCGGAAATCGCCTCCCTTATCGTTTCCATTTGGATGATTCTGTCGATTTATCGTAAAAAAATTCGTCCTCTGCGGAATTCTGCTTGCAATTCTCAGAGTGAAGTAGTATAATACTAAGAAATAAAGTGCGAAAGGAGCTGCTTTCCGTGTTTTTCCTGTATTCCTATTTCTTTGGAAATTGAAATGGGTGCAGCAGGCATGGGAAAACGGGACATCCTTTTACATGACACAATCAACCCGCTGCACGGAGAGGTCCTTCGTGCAGCGCATTTTTTGCAAAGGAGACGAGACAATGATTACTGTACTAAAAGCCGGCGTTACCGCCGCCCAGACCGAGCATCTTATTGCGTGGCTGCGGAATCAGAATTTAGATGTACACATTTCTCACGGTGCCAACCACACGGTTTTGGGCCTGATCGGAGATACCAGCAAGGTGGATATGGATCTGCTGGGCAGTCTGGAAATTGTGGACTCCGTTAAGCGGGTCACAGAGCCCTACAAGCAGTGCAGCCGCCAGTTCCACCCCGAGGACACGGTGATTTCCGTGGGCGAGGCCAAAATCGGCGGCGGTCACTTTGCCCTCATTGCAGGCCCCTGCTCCGTGGAAACGGAGGAACAGATTATCGGTGTCGCTCAGGCCGTAAAGGCGGCAGGTGCCCAGCTTCTGCGAGGCGGCGCCTTCAAGCCCCGTACCTCCCCTTATGACTTCCAAGGCTTGGGCGCAGAGGGTATTCGCCTGCTTTTGGAGGCAAAAAAGGCCACGGGTCTGCCCATTGTCACAGAAATTATGAACATCAACGCCCTTCCTCTTTTCGAGGATGTGGATGTGATTCAGGTGGGTGCCCGCAATATGCAGAATTTTGACCTCCTGAAGGAATTGGGAAAGACCAACAAGCCCATTCTTCTTAAGCGCGGCCTTGCCAACACCCTGAAGGAATTCTTAATGAGTGCAGAGTACATCATGTCCGAGGGAAACCATCAGGTCATTCTCTGCGAGCGCGGCATACGCACCTTTGACACCTATGCCCGCAACACTCTGGATTTGACGGCAGTGCCCATGCTTCACGACATCTGCCACCTGCCTGTGATCGTTGACCCCAGCCATGCAACAGGCAAAATCCGACTCATTCCCCCCATGGCACTGGCGGCTGTCGCCTGTGGTGCCGACGGTGTGATGATTGAAGTCCACAACGACCCCATCCACGCTCTCTGCGACGGTGCCCAATCCCTCAAACCCGAGCAGTTTGCCGAGCTGGCCCAGAAAATACAAGTCGTGCGGGAGGCGGTACAATGACCGTAGGTGTTGTAGGTTTGGGTCTGATTGGCGGCTCTTTGGCCAAGGCTTACCACAGCAAGGGCCACCGTGTCCTTGTCTACGACATTGACCAAAGCATCGCCGCCTTTGCCTGCATGGCCGATGCCGCCGACGGAATCCTGACTGACGAGGTCTTGGGGGATTGCGATTTGATTCTCATTGCCGTTTACCCCCAAGCCGCCATCACTTGGCTGAAGGAAAAGGCTCCCCTTCTCAAGCATACCGTCATAGATTGCTGTGGCGTGAAAGAAGAAATCTGCGCCGCCGCCTTCCCTTTGGCTGAAAAATACGGTTTTCTGTTCGTTGGCGGTCATCCCATGGCAGGCACCCACTTTTCGGGCTTCAAGTACAGTCGTGCCACCTTGTTCAAGGGCGCACCCATGGTGCTTGTGCCTCCCAGACGGGACGACATGGCCCTGCTGGAAAAAATCACCAAGCTGCTGGAGCCCTGCGAATTCGGCAGCTTCTCCGTAACCACGGGAGAAAAGCACGACGAAATGATTGCCTTTACTTCTCAGCTTGCCCATGTGGTGTCCAATGCCTATGTAAAAAGCCCCACCGCCTTGGAGCGAAAGGGCTTCTCTGCGGGAAGCTATAAGGATTTGACCCGTGTGGCATGGCTGAATCCTGCCATGTGGGCGGAACTGTTTTTGGAAAACCGTGCCCATTTAGGGCGGGAATTGGAGACGCTCATTACCTCTCTGCAACAGTATCAAGATGCTTTGCAGGCAGAGGACAAAGACCGCCTCATCGCCCTGTTGGACGAGGGCAAGCGGCGAAAGGAGATTGTAGGATGAAGCAAGTCACTGTTACCGCCTCTCAATCCTATGAAGTCAAAATCGGAAGTGGCCTTTTGGATACACTGGGCGAGGAACTCAAGTCCCTGCGTCCAAGCAAGGTCTGCATCATCACCGACGAAACGGTTGCCCCTCTCTATTTAGGGCGAGCCTACCGCAGCTTGACGGCGGCGGGCTTCTCCGTTTGTACCGCTTCCGTGCCCGCCGGAGAGGAAGCCAAAAGCCTGAAATACTACGGACAGCTCTTGGAGCTGTTGGCAGAAAAACAGCTCACCCGCTCGGATTTGCTCGTTGCTTTGGGCGGCGGCGTGGTTGGCGACCTGACAGGCTTTGTAGCCGCCTCCTACCTGCGAGGCATTCCCTTTGTACAGATTCCCACCACCCTTTTGGCCATGGTGGACTCCTCCGTAGGGGGCAAGACCGCCATCAACCTCCGTGCAGGCAAAAATTTGGCGGGTGCCTTCCATCAGCCCTCTCTGGTGCTGTGCGATTTGGATTTGCTCAACAGCCTGCCCACGGAAGCCTTCCGTGCAGGTTGCGGCGAGGTCATCAAGACCGCCATTTTATTTGATAAAGAATTGTTTACCCATCTGCAAGCGCAAGGCATGGAATTTGATCGAGAATTTGTCATTTCCCGTTGCATTTCCCACAAAGCCGCCGTTGTCTGCGCCGACGAATTCGATCGGGGACAGCGACAGCTTCTCAATTTGGGCCACACTGTTGCCCATGCCATAGAAGCTCTTACGGATTTTACCATCCCCCACGGCTATGCCGTGAGTATCGGCACCGCCATATTTGCCCGTGCCGCAAGCCAGGACAAAAATGCCATTGTGTCCCTGCTGAAGCAATTCGGTCTGCCCACGGAAACGGAGTTTTCCGCACCCGTGCTGGCCCATGCCGCCCTCAACGACAAAAAGCGACAGGGCGACAGCATCACTCTTGTGTTACCCCATGCCATCGGCGATTGCCGTCTGCAAGCCACCCCCGTGGAGGAGCTTGCCACCCTGATAAAGGCAGGTCTTTGATATGTTCCTACCTCATCGTCCCCTTGGGGGAGTTATTTCCGCCATTGCCTCCAAATCGCAGGCCCATCGTCTGCTGATTTGCGCCGCTTTGGCAGACTGTCCTACTCAAATTTTCTGTGCAGAACGCTCGGCTGACATCGATGCCACCGCAGGCTGTCTGCAAGCCTTGGGCGCAACGATCGAATATCGGGACAACTGCTTTTGGGTCACGCCCCGTTGCAAAGCCGTTTTCATGCCTGAAATGGATTGCGGCGAAAGCGGCTCGACTCTGCGCTTCCTGCTTCCTGTGGCAGCCGCCTTGGGCTGTGGCGGAGAATTTGTCCTCCACGGCCGCTTGGCACAGCGCCCCCTCTCTCCTCTTTGGGAGAAATTGGAGGCCCACGGCATTACCCTGTCCCGCCCCGCAGAAGACCATCTGCGGGTAGAGGGCCAATTACAGGGCGGCAGGTTTACGCTGGCAGGAAATGTGTCCTCCCAGTTTATCAGCGGTCTGCTCTTTGCCCTTCCCTTGTTGCACGAGGACTCCACATTGTGCCTCTCCTCTCCCTTGGAATCAGCCCCCTATGTGCGCCTGACGGAAGCAGCCTTGTCCCGCTTCGGTCTGCCCCTTTCCCAAACAGGTGACGAGTGGCACATCACAGGAGGACAGCCCCTCCACAGTCCTCAACCACTCCAAGTGGAAGGCGATTGGTCTAATTCTGCCTTTTGGCTCTGCGGCGGTGCCCTGTCCCGCCCCATAAGCGTGACAAACCTCTCCCCTGATTCTGCGCAAGGTGATCGGGAGATCTTAGACATTTTACACGCTTTCGGAGCAGATATCTCCATAAAAGGAGAAGAAATTACCGTTTCTCCCCGTCCTCTCCATGGTATCGAGCGCAACATGCGGGACATTCCCGACCTGGTGCCGCCCATTGCATTGGTAGCGGCCTGCGCCCAGGGAACGACCCACATCACAGGCGCCGCCCGTCTGCGCATCAAGGAAAGCGACCGCTTGGAAAGCGTGTCTGCCGCAATTCGTGCCTTAGGCGGTAAGGTCACCGTCCATGAGGACGGTCTGACCATCGAAGGCGGCGGTCTGCGGGGTGGCTGTGTGGACAGCCAAAACGACCACCGCATCGCCATGCTGGCCGCCATCGCCTCTGCCGTCTGCCCCGAAGGGGTGGAATTGCAGGGCGAAAGGGCCGTAGAAAAATCCTATCCCCATTTTTGGAACGACTTTAACAAGCTGGTGATCTAATATGTACAACCATTTCGGCAACGCTCTGCGCCTACAAATTTTCGGTCAATCCCACGGCACAGCTATCGGCATGGTCTTAGAAGGCTTCCCCGTCGGCTTCTGTGTAGATCGGGAGGCCCTGCAAGCCTTTCTGAATCGCCGTGCCCCCGGACAGGGTGCGCACACCACCGCCCGTAAGGAGCCCGACCGCCCCGAATTTCTCAGCGGTTTGTTGAGGGACACCACCTGCGGTGCGCCCATCTGCGCCGTGATTGCCAACACCAACACCCGCTCAGAAGATTATGTAAACCTGCAA
>JAZOAV010000027.1:0-14539 GCA_045595645.1 Faecousia sp. | reverse complement strand
CACCGATGATCTTAATGGAGTTCTTGTTGGCGCCAACGGTGCCGTCGCCGCCCAGACCCCAGAACTTGCACTCGATGGTGCCTTCTGCGGCAGTGTTGGGAGAGGGCTTCTCTTCCAGAGACAGATGGGTCACATCGTCATGGATGCCCAGAGTAAACTGACGCTTGGGCTCGTCCTTTGCCAGCTCTTCAAAGACAGCAAAGACGGATGCGGGGGGAGTATCCTTGGAGCCGAGACCGTAGCGGCCGCCGATAACGGGGATATTCCGTCCGGCAGTTGCCAAAGCGGTGACGACATCCAGGAACAGGGGCTCGCCCAAAGAGCCGGGCTCCTTGGTGCGGTCGAGAACTGCCAGCTTCTTGCAGGTCTCGGGGATGGCGGCCAACAGCTTGTCAGCACGGAAGGGACGGTACAGGCGAACCTTAACCAGACCGACCTTCTCACCGTGAGCGTTCATGTAGTCAATGACTTCCTCTGCAACATCGCAGATGGAGCCCATGGCAATGATGACACGCTCTGCATCGGGAGCACCATAGTAGTTGAAGAGCTGATAGTCAGTGCCCAGCTTGGCATTGACCTTACCCATGTATTCTTCCACGATTTCGGGAAGGGCATCGTAGAAGCCGTTGCAGGCCTCACGGTGCTGGAAGAAGGTGTCGCCGTTCTCGTGAGAACCACGCATTGCGGGACGCTCGGGGTTCAGGCAGTGCTTGCGGAAGGCATGAACAGCATCCATGTCGCACATTTCCTTCAGGTCCTCATAGTCCCAAATGGCGATCTTCTGAATCTCGTGAGAGGTACGGAAGCCATCAAAGAAGTTGATGAAGGGAACACGGCCCTTGATGGCTGCCAGGTGTGCCACAGCACCGAGGTCCATAACTTCCTGCGGGTTGGTCTCGCAGAGCATTGCAAAGCCGGTCTGACGGCATGCATAGACATCGGAGTGGTCACCGAAGATGTTCAGAGCATGGCTTGCCACGGTACGGGCAGAGACATGGAACACGCAGGGCAGCAGCTCGCCGGCGATCTTGTACATATTGGGGATCATCAGCAGAAGGCCCTGAGAAGCGGTGTAGGTAGTCGTGAGGGCACCGGCGGCCAGAGAGCCGTGGACAGTGCCGGCTGCACCGGCTTCGGACTGCATCTCCACAACCTTAACACGGCTGCCGAAGATGTTCTCCCGACCCTGAGCGGACCACTGGTCAACGTAGTCAGCCATGGGGCTGGAGGGAGTAATGGGGTAGATGCCGGCTACTTCCGTAAACGCGTAGCTGACATGAGCGGCGGCGGTATTGCCGTCCATTGTCTTGAGTTTTCTTGCCAAAATAAATACCTCCTGAAAGTATTGATTTACAGACAGCTCCATTCTAACACTAAATTCTCGTTTTGTAAATCTAAAAAACGCAGAAAGACGATGTTTTTACAGAAATTTTTCAAAAATCTTCAAAACAGGTCACAGCAACGAAAAAAATATTGTAATTTTAGATAATTTGTAGTATGATATACAGTTAGAAAGGGGTGAAGCACATGATCAGTCGTGTGGACTCTTTGGGTTTGAGCGGCATTCACGGCTATGCCGTATCGGTGGAGTGTTATATTTCGGGCGGATTGCCTGCCTTTGATATCGTGGGCTTGCCGGATGTCGCCGTGAAGGAAGCGCGGGAACGGGTGCGCGCCGCAATCAAAAACAGCGGCTACAAATTCCCCGTCAGTCGTATCACATTGAACTTAGCTCCTGCCGACACCAAGAAATCGGGAACCCTCTATGATTTACCTATTTTATTGGGCATTTTATCTGCGACGGAGGTTTGCCGCCTTCCCAAGCAGAAGTGCGCCTTTTTGGGCGAGCTGAGCTTAGAGGGAAAGCTTCGCCCCGTTACGGGTGTACTGCCTATGGCCATCGCGGCGCAAAAGGCAGGCTTTGAGATTTTGTTTGTTCCTGCTGCCAACGCGCGGGAGGCGACTCTCGCCGGTGGAATTAAGGTTGTAGGGATTCAGGAGGTGCGCCAGCTCATCGGCGCACTGCGCGGAGAGTTTACCATTCCCTTTGAACCGCCTTGGGAGGCAGAGGAGGACATGCTGAATCTGCCGGACTTTTCGGATGTCAAGGGTCAGGAAAATGCCAAGCGTGCTTTGGAAATTGCCGCCGCAGGCTCTCATAATGTGCTGCTTGTGGGGCCACCGGGCTCGGGCAAGAGTATGCTCGCAAAGCGTTTGCCCTCCATTTTGCCGGAGATGACTCGAGAGGAAGCTCTCGATGTGACACAAATCCATTCCATTATGGGTTTACTGCCACCGGAATCGCCTCTTGTTCGCAGACGACCCTTCCGTTCACCCCATCACACCATTTCTCCCGCTGGTCTGTCGGGCGGTGGAAGCAATCCTCGCCCGGGAGAGATTTCCGTAGCACACAATGGCGTGCTGTTTTTGGACGAGCTGCCGGAGTTCCGCAAGGAGGCACTGGAGATCATGCGTCAGCCCTTGGAGGACGGTGTGGTGACCATTTCCAGAGCCGTGGGAACTGCCTCTTATCCCAGTCGGTTCCAGTTGGTCTGCGCCATGAATCCCTGTCGCTGTGGCTGGTACGGTGATCCTTCGGGGCGGTGTACCTGTAGCCAAATGTCAGTGCAGCAGTACCATTCCCGCATTTCCGGCCCGTTGCTGGATCGCATCGATATTATAGTAGAAGTACCTTCTCTGAATTTTGAGGAGCTGCGCAGCCGTACTACGCCCGAACCCTCTGCCGATGTCAAAAAGCGTGTGGAGGCGGCGCGGGAAATTCAACGCATGCGCTTCGCTGAGACACACTGCCGTTGCAATGCCGCCATGCAGTCGCCGGAATTGCAGCGCTACTGCATTTTGGACGATGCCTGTGCAGAGTTGATGAAACAGGCTTTTGAAGCTTTAGGCCTGACCGCGCGAAGCTATGACCGCATTCGCAAGGTGGCCCGTACCATCGCTGATTTGGACGGAAGTCCGGAAATCCAGCCCCAGCACATCGCTGAGGCGATTCAATATAGAACATACCAATTTACACAAGGGTAGGAGAGTACCATGAACGAAATGTTTTTGCTGAAGCTGGGCGAAATCGTCCTCAAGGGCGGCAATCGCTTCCAGTTTGAAAATCGTCTGAAAACCAATGTTTCCCGTCGGATGCGCCCCTACGGCGACTTCCACATCTCCATCGTGCAATCCACGGTGTTTGTGGAGCCGGAGTCTGAGAACTGCGATTTGGACGGCGCATGGGAAGCCTGTCACTATATCTTCGGTGTGGTCAGCCTGTGCCGATGCCGCCCCTGCGAGAAGGATTTAGATCGCATCTTTGAAACGGCCATGGCATATTTAGGAGATGAACTGCGCATGGCAAAGTCCTTCAAGGTGGAGTCGAAGCGTTCCGATAAGCGTTTTCCTCTGACCTCTATCGGTATTTCCCAGGAAATCGGCGGCCGTATTGCGGAAGCCATTCCCGAACTGGAAGTGGATGTGCATAAGCCGGAGTACACGGTTTATGTGGAGGTGCGGGACAGAGCGGCCTATGTGCACGGCCCTGCGGAGCAGGGTGCGGGCGGTCTGCCTACAGGCGTAGGCGGGCGCGCTATGGTGCTGCTTTCCGGTGGCATCGATTCTCCCGTGGCGGGCTATATGATCGCAAAGCGTGGTGTGGAGCTGGAATGTGTGCATTTCTTCTCTTATCCCTACACGAGCGAGCTGGCAAAGGACAAGGTTCTGGAGCTGGCACGACTTATGACCCGCTATTGCGGCCGCATGACCGTGAATATTGTCGGTTTTACGGAAATTCAGGAAGCCATTCGGGATAACTGCCCCGAAGAATTCTTCACCCTCATCATGCGCCGCTTTATGATGATGATCTCCGAGCGCATCGCCCGCGACCACGGATGCGGCTGTTTGGTAACCGGTGAAAATTTGGGACAGGTGGCTTCTCAGACCATGGAGGCCATGGCTGTCACTGCCGCAGCTACGAATCTGCCTATCTTCCAGCCCCTCATTGGCATGGATAAGGAAGAAATCGTCACCATTGCACGGAAAATCGGCACCATGGAGACCTCCATCCTGCCCTATGAGGATTGCTGTACCGTCTTTACACCCCGCCATCCCAAAACGAAGCCCACCATTGCACAGGTAGACAAGGCTTGCGCCTCTTTGGACTTTGAAGGTCTGATTGCCCGTGCTTTGGAGAATACAGAGCTTGTCAAGGTACGCTATGAAGGCTGAAAGCCTGATTCGCCGCTTGGCGGCTGAGGGAAAAACCCTGGCCACCGCCGAAAGCTGTACAGGCGGTCTTTTGGGTGCCATGCTTACCGATGTTTCGGGCGCATCACAGGTCTATTTGGGCGGTGTGGTGTCCTATGCCTACAGTGTCAAGGAAACCCTGTTGGGCGTGGATCGCGCCTTGCTTGCGGAAAAAGGTGCGGTCTGCGAAGAAGTTGCGTTGCAAATGGCAGAGGGTGTGCGCAAGCGTTTGGGTGCAGATTGTGCCCTGTCTGTGACGGGAAATGCAGGCCCGGGAGCGGATGAAAAAAATCCACGAGTAGGAGAGATCTTCGTTGCCTGTGCCGATGCAACAGGCAACCGGTGTCTGCGTCTGCAATGCACCGGCAACCGTCAGGAAAACCGCCTCGCCGCCTGCGAAGCCGCCCTTTCGCTACTTCTATAACAGCACCGCACCAAGCCTCCCCTTTGAAGGGGGCGGGGTTGCAAAAACGGAAGCGCCTGCAGCAACCCTCCGGCACTTCGTGCCACCTCCCTTGAAAGGGAGGCTTTGGCACCCCCTTTTGATTTCCCCTTAAAAGGGGACTTGGTGCTGAGAAACCCACAGGTGCTGAGTTAAGGCGATAAGCACATTATCGAATAACATGAAATTCCCTGCAAAATCAGGAAAAGGTTCCTGATTTTGCAGGGAATTTATTCAATTTATTCGCCGTAGGAGGGGTCAAAGTTGACAATTACACCGTAGTCCGTTAGCTGCTTGACTTCCTTGACATGGGTACCAAAGGCATTGACCTGCACCAGCAGGTGGCAGGAAGCAAGCACCTCAATATCTATCACATCCTCGTTATAATCCACATCCACAATGGTCAGCTCTTGCAGACCCGCCAAGGAATCCACTTTCAGAAGCTTATTGTAGGAGGCGTAGACCCGTTGCAAATGGAAGGTCGGCTCCAAACGGGGCAAGCTCAGCACCTCATTGTGGCTGATGTTCAGCTCTGTCAGATTGGGCATTTGGGCGATACAATCCACAGAGGTCAAGAAGTTGTTGGACACATCCAAATGCGTCATTTTTGTGCTGTTGGACAGTGCGCTGATGTCCTCCAAATGATTGTGAGAAGCGGTGAGAACCGTCAGCTCTACCATGTGAGACAGAGAGCCCACGCTCATCAATTCATTGCTGTCCACATGGAGAATCTGCATGTTGGTGCAATGCTGCAGGGGTGCAAGGGTGGTGACCTTGTTGCCGGAAACATCAAATTCCGTCAAGGTTTGAATTCCGTTGAGAGCATCCAGAGAAACCACGGCATTGCTCTTGAGGTTCAGGTATTGCAGTTCCGTCATCTCGACGATGGGGGAAATGTGGGTAATACTGTTATCTGCTAAATTCAGCCATTTCAGCGCAGTAAGATTGGACAGCGCATCAATGTTGGAAAGGCCGCAGCCTTGCAGATTCAGGCTGGTCAGCTTTTTCAGCGTACCGATATACTCCAATGCCTCAAAGGAGACCAGGCTGCCGGACAAATCCAGGGTTTCCAACTGCGGCAGCTTTTCAAATACGGAATAATCTTCTGCCATGCTGTCGTGAATGATAACGGAAATCAAAGCAGGGAAGTAGACCAAGTCATTAAAATTAGTAACTGTCTCAGGAATGTTCAATTCCGTGATTTCCCACAAGTCACTGGAAAGAACGGCACTGGTGCGGGGAATGTAGAGAAGCTCCCGAATATAGGCTTCCAGCTCAGGACTCTCAAATGTCAGCTCCTCCACAATGCCCTGTACCAAGTATTCTCCTTCCACAATGGGACTGACAAGGCCGTTGTCACCCACCAGGATCGCCCGAATCTGCGTTGTACCCGAAGGAAGGGGCAGGGGAGCGGTATAGGGCTCGGAATGGGTAGAGGGATAAGTACCCGTCGTAGAGTAGTAGACCGTGCCGCCGTTTACATTGACACTCCACTGCACATCTTCCTCATACTCACCGGGAGCCGGTTCAAACACGGGAGCAGCAGGGCGCATGTTTTCGATTTCTGAACGCACGGCGGGATCGGTAATGGCATCGAGCATAAGCTGTGCATCCAAAATCTTGTCCTGCAATACATATAAGGCAGACAGCTCGCAGTAGAGGCGTGCGGAGGGTGCCACACGGATAGCCTTGACCAAGGTACGCTCGGCTTTTGTGAAGTTGCCGTCAGACACATGGGCATTCATCAGGGCGAGGACATAGTTAAGATTGTCCGGCTCCAAATCCACGGCGAACTCATAACGATCTGCAGCAGTTTCATAGTTTCCCTTTTTCATTGCCATGTCGCCCCAGGCAGAGAAATTCTCGGGAGTCCATAAGTAATAGTATGCGCCGAAGGCAAGACCTCCTAAAATTAGAAGAACAAGGAAAAATATCAATAATTTTTTCATAAAAAAACTCCTATCGCGTGTTGTTAACATAATTATACTGTTTCTTGTGTCGGAAGTCAATCAAAAAAGAGGAATTTCGACAGAAGGATTGACGAAGCTATTTTGCGGTGATATAATTATCCTGAAAGAAGGGTTTATATGAAACAAAAAAACAGCTTATTAGAGGGCCCAATTTGGAAGGGCATACTCCTGTTTGCCATGCCTATTCTGCTGGGGCAGATTTTCCAGCAGCTTTACAACACGGCAGACGCCCTGATCGTAGGCCAGTTCAAAAGTCCGGATGAATATTCCGCCGTTACCTCTACAGGAAGTCTGTCCTTCCTGCTCATCGGCTTCTTCGGCGGTATTTCTGTGGGTGCAGGCGTAGTCATTGCCCGCTATTTTGGCGCGAAGGATGCAGAAAACCTGAGAAAAGCCATCCACACCACAGTGATCTTCGGTTTCTTGGCAGGCATCCTGCTGACCGTTATCGGTGTAGTCCTTACGCCTACACTGCTGCGCTGGATGGATACACCGCCGGAGGTTCTTCCTTATTCCGTGGAGTATTTTCGGATGTACTTCCTGGGGATGCTGGGTATTTCCATGTATAATCTCTGTATGGGTATTCTGCGTGCCGTGGGTGACAGCCGCCATCCGCTGTACTATTTAATTATCTCCTCTCTGATCAATATTGTACTCGACCTCTTGTTTGTCGGCTTGTTTGATTGGGGCGTGTGGTCTGCGGCACTGGCAACCTCGATTTCTCAGGTTATCAGTATGCTGCTTTGTCTGTGGCATTTGTTCCATGTAGAGAGCGACTATCAGCTCAGCTGGTCGCAGATGCGCTTAGATTTCAGCCATATGAAGGACATCGTGCGCTTTGGTCTGCCCTCTGGCGTACAGAATTCCATTATTTCCTTTGCCAATGTCATCGTACAAACCAATATCAACGGTTTTGGTTCGGATACCATGTCCGGCTGCGGTACCTATGCCAAGTTAGAGGGCTATGCCTTCCTGCCCATTACCTGCTTCGTTATGGCGTTGACCACCTTTGTCAGCCAAAACTTGGGGGCGCAACAGTACGAACGGGCGAAAAAAGGCGTGCGCTTCTCTCTGACCTGCGCGATCATCTTGGCAGAGTTGGTGGGCGTGGCACTGATCGTATTTGCCCGGCCGCTGATGGAGCTGTTTATTAAGGATAATGAAGCTGCGGTAAAGATCGGTATCCAGCAATCCTATGTAGAGTCCCTGTTTTTCTGCTTCCTCGCTTACTCCCATTGCCTTGCTGCTGTCCTGAGAGGCGCGGGAAAGCCTATGATTCCCTTGTTTGTGATGCTGGGAACCTGGTGTGCCCTGCGTGTAGCCTATATTTCCATATTGGTTCCCCTGATTGGGGAACGCTGGGTCATTTTCAGTGCCTATCCCGTCACTTGGACATTGAGCAGTATCATCTATCTGTTCTGCTATCTAAAAACCGATTGGGTACACGGCTTCGATAAAAAGAAGCAGACCGCTTAAACAAGTAGGGAACGGCCTATGGCCGTTCCCCCGGGCAGTATTCACAGAAATTGCTTCATACTGTCAATATTCGCCTGCTCCGATTGCAAAAGACGATTTGCCAGAGAGGACACCTTGGGATCCAGCACGCCCATGGTGCGGATGTTGTGCATACTCTTGATCATCCCGCGGGTATTGCCCTGCACCATCAGCTCTGCGATTTTGGACACAGGCTCACGACTCGCCCGTACCTTCATTTTCGAGGACATGGCAGAGCCCATTTTGGCAAGGGGATGCACATTTTTTCCCTTGCTGCCCCGTTCCTGCAAAAGCATATCAGCCTGATTGAAAATCAGAGAATACTCCCGATACTCGCTGTTCAGCTCTTTCCGAATTTCCCGATCATCCGTTTCGTCCAGCACGCTTTGAATCCCGTAACAACCCATCTGCGTGGCCTTACGAATGGAGTTTAACATAGAGATATCCTGTTCCATTTTTATCACCTCAGCTATATCTTGCATCGACTTTCGGGAATTATGCGAAATTTCCACAAGAATCATTGACATTTGCTGCAAATATCTGTATAATAGAACTGTTCAAGGCTTTTCGGCTAAAAACCCACCATAAAAGGAGAATGCATGATGCATTATACAATGAATATTGCAGGCGTGGAACGCGACCTGCCCCTTTGCAAGGTAAGCGATGACCTCTATATCGGTGCCTTTGTCATTTTTGGCGATGTAGAGCTGACGGTTGCAAGTGCTGCCGCTCTCTTAGAGAAGGCTCCCGCCTACGATTACATGATTTCCGCTGAAGCAAAGGGTATTCCTCTGATTCACGAAATGGCTCGTCAGAGTGGACAGAATAAATACTTCCTGGCTCGTAAGGCTCCTAAGCTGTATATGTCCGGCGTGTTTGATGTGACCGTAAATTCTATCACCACTGCCAAGGAGCAGCACCTTTATTTGGATACCGCTGATGCAGAGCTGATGAAGGGCAAGCGAATCTTAGTGGTGGACGATGTCATTTCCACAGGCGAATCTCTTGCAGCCATTGAGAAGCTGGTAGTCGCAGCCGGTGGTATTGTCTGCGGTCGTATGGCGATTCTTGCCGAGGGCGATGCCCAAACACGGGACGATATTATCTATCTGGAAAAGCTGCCTGTGTTCAATCCCGATGGGAGCATTAAAGAGTAAATGAAAGAATGGAGCAGTGCTGCATTTGCGGCACTGCTCTTTGTGTTCAGGAACCTCTTATTTCATAGACTACGGCTGCCGCCGTAGCTTTTGCTATGAAATTAGAGGCTCCTTTGTCTTACTTTCTGTTCTGCTCGTTACGGTTCTCGTTACGGTTCTCGTTGCGGTTCTCGTTGCGGTTCTCGTTACGGTTCTGCTGATTCTGATTGTTCTGGTTGTTCTTCTGGTTCTGATTACGATTTTCCATGGTGTTTCTACCTCCAATTTTCTGTTCGCGGCAATCCGCACAGGTAGTATGCCCTGTTCAATTCTATTTATCCTTGGGTTTGAAAATCAATCCCGCCAGCCACCCAAAGACGATGGCGGCAGCAATTCCTCCGGCTGTGGCAGTCAAACCGCCGGTAAAAATTCCCAAAAACCCCTTTTCTTCGATAGCCTCCTTCACGCCCTTTGCCAAGAGGCTGCCAAAGCCCGTGAGAGGCACGGTAGCTCCTGCTCCTGCAAACTCGATCAAGGGCTGATACAGGCCGACAGCACCTAAAAAAACACCTGCAACTACATAAGACACCAATATACGGGCGGGTGTGAGCTTGGTTTTGTCAATCAATAGTTGTCCGATGAGACAAAAACAACCGCCGACCAAAAAGGCTTTCAAATATTCCATGGCTTTAGCTCCTTTCCGTAGAGAAGGACACTGCGTGGCACACACTGGGAATGGATTCGCCCTGCTGTGTCGATAGGGGAGACAAAAGCGCGCCCGTGCCGCAGAACAGCATCCGTTTCACTTCACCCTGCCGCATTTTCTTCAATAAATGCCCACAGAGTACAGAAGCACTGCATCCGCAGCCGCTGCCGCCGCAGTGCACATCCTGCTGCTCCAAATCGAAGATCATAACACCGCAATCCACATACCCATTGCCCAAGTCGATACCGTCTGCCTGAAACAAGTCCCGCAGCAGTTGGCTGCCCAGCTTGCCTAAATCTCCCGTTACGATCAAATCGTAATCTGAGGGCTGCATGTGCATATCCTTTAGGTGGGCACGAATGGTGGCATGGGCGGCAGGGGCCATTGCCGCGCCCATGTTATTGGCATCTTTGATTCCCGCATCGACAATCGTACCAATGGTAGCCGAACGGAGATAGGGGCCTTCGCCCTCCCGCCCTAAAACGACCGCACCTGCGCCTGTGACCGTCCACTGCGCCGTGGGAGTGCGCTGTCCGCCGTAGCCGAGGGGGAAGCGATACTGCCGCTCTGATGACGCAAAATGGGACGAGGACATCGCCAGCGCCCGCCGGCAAAAACCGCCGCTCACGCTCATGCCTGCCAAAAGCAGCCCTTCTGCCATAGTGGAACAGGCACCGTATAAGCCCAATGTGGGGACATTTCGATTTCGCATGGTAAAATTGGAGCCGATGCACTGGTTCAGAAGGTCGCCCAAAAATGCCGCATCCAAATCCGCTTCTGTCAGATGCGCTTTTTGCAGTGCCAGCTCCAAGGCGATTCTCTGCATTTCCGTCTCTGCCTTTTCCCAACTGCTCTGTCCGAAATGGGTATCCTGATTTGTCACATCAAAGCAGTCCCGCAGCGGCCCCTCGCTCTCCTTTTTCCCCGCAACCGAGGCAAAGGACAGCACCGCAGGTGGATGAAGATATAAAATACTCTGTTTTCCCTGGTGTACAGCTTCCATGGTACGCCTCCTACACAAACTGCCCCTATTGTATGTAAAAATGACAAAAGAATACACCGTTTCACCGAAATAAAGATGAAACGGTGTATTCCCCCATGCACTTGCAGGAAACATCAACGCCACATCGGCCGTGTAAGCATAGCACCAAGCCTCCCTTTTAAGGGAGGTGGCGCGAAGCGCCGGAGGGTTGCCCGTGCAGGCAGTTCCCATTTGCAACCCCCTTCGATTCCCCCTTAAAAGGGGGACAAGTGCAGTGGTTATCGTAAACGGTGCAAAAGGACGGGCAAGGCGAAAATCGCCTTGCCCGTTGGTATTATTTTGCGAAGAAGGTTTTTGCGCTGTCGGAGTAGGCGAAAATGGCGCGGGTGAGTACTTCGAGGGCTGTGCCGCCCGTCTTGGAAGCGTAGCTCTCTGCACTGTAGCGGAGGGTTTCGCTGAGTTGGGTATTGCCTTCGTAAATCGCCACATCAACGATGGTACGAAGCTCGGAGGCCAGCAGGCCGTAGAAGGTGAAGCTGTAGTAGCCGTTTGCGGCATTATAAGCCTCTGCCCCTGTCAGAGTGACGGTCTTGGTTTCGCCGTTGGTGCCCATGTAAGAAACCTTCATGGAGAGATCTGCAATACTCCCGCTGTAGTTTTTGGTGTCGAACACGAACTTCATGCCTACCTTGGAGCCAAGGTCAAGGGTCTTGCCCACACAGGAAATGGTGGGACTTTCCAAATCGCCAAGAAAGCTGTCCGTTGCAGTGAAGGTCAGGGCTTCCGTATTGCTGAGATAGCTTCTGTGTAAGTCGGTCATATCGGCATCTACCAAGGCATCTGTGCGATACTTCTTGAAGGTCTGTGCCTCTGCGCCATAGCGCAAGAGGTCAGCACACAGGGTCAGCATTTTGGCATCCGTACTGCTGTTCAGCATACCATAAGCGTAGGTAGCCACACTGTAGGTATCAACCGCAGAAACATACTGTGCCGTTCCTTTTGTCATGTGGAGAGTTGCGCTTACCATGTCACCCATGCGCACTGCGGTAATGCCTGTCAGGGTGAAATAGTAGTAGCTTCCGTTAGCAACGGGCCCGATAACGGCAGTGGAAATGCCTGTAAAAGTATTTCCCTCATATTCGGGCAGGATACATTCCAAATAGAAGCTGTCATAGTCTGCCAAGGCCGTCTGCGGAACCGCAAAGGTAACGGAAATATCGCTTGCCAAATCCAGAGTGTGGTAAATTCGGATACTTTCATCCACGGTCAGTACCTTGCTACCGCAGAAGCAGGTATCGCCATCAAACCTGTGTTTTTCCGTGAACGCATCCTCACAATGTCTACAGGTACCTGTATGCGTACCGTTGCCGTTGTCAGTGTAGCCGTGGTCGTGTCCCAAAGCGGGAATGGTGTCTTGTTTCACAAAAACTGCGTTACAGACGGAACAGTGAGAACCTTCGGTCTTGCCTGCCGTTGTACAGGTTGCGGCAACGGCCTGATCCGTTACGGGAGTATGGCCTGTTGCGGCGATTGCTTCCGTATAGCTGTGAGCGCATTTGGAGCAAGTGAAGGTCTTGACACCCGCCTTGATGCAAGTTGCGGCGGTTGTGACCTTTGAGCTGTAGGAGTGACCCGTTGCGGGAACGGCGGTCTGCGCCTTAATCACTGCATTACAGACAGAGCAGTGGCTACCTCCGGTCTTGCCTGCCGTTGTACAGGTTGCGGCAACGGCCTGATCCGTTACGGGAGTATGGCCTGTTGCGGCGATTGCTTCCGTATAGCTGTGAGAGCATTTGGAGCAAGTGAAGGTCTTGACACCCGCCTTGATGCAAGTTGCGGCGGTTGTGACCTTTGAGTTGTAGGAGTGACCCGTTGCGGGAACGGCGGTCTGCGCCTTAATCACTGCATTACAGACAGAGCAGTGGCTACCTTCGGTCTTTCCCGCTGTTGTACAGGTTGCGGCAACGGCCTGATCCGTTACGGGAGTATGGCCTGTTGCAGCGATTGCTTCCGTATAGCTGTGAGAGCATTTGGAGCAAGTGAAGGTCTTGACACCCGCCTTGATGCAAGTTGCGGCGGTTGTGACCTTTGAGCTGTAGGAGTGACCCGTTGCGGGAACGGCGGTCTGCTCCTTAATCACTGCATTACAGACAGAGCAGTGACTACCTTCGGTCTTTCCCGCTGTTGTACAGGTTGCGGCAACGGCCTTGTCGATGACCTCGGTATGTTCCACTGTAGGGAGAACAACAGTTTTTACGACCTTGAAACAGTGACAGCAATAGGTTGTTGCATTCCCGCTCAGGGAGCATGTAGGAGCTTTCGTTGCAGTTACGGTTGCTCTATGGAGGCAGAGGAGGGAGGGCTCGGGATTGCGACCGTAGAGATATGCTGTACCGTCATAATAGGCGGAGCCTGCACGATGCGCCCAAAAGCCGCTGGTGAGGAAGTGCTGATAAGCCTCGGCATTGTTCGTCCCTGCATCGGTGCAGCTCTTGCGGTAATAGGCTGCATCGAAGTAAGGGCTGGCGATTCTGCCCTCCTTGATGCCATATTGGATCCAGTGGGTGTGCAGCTTCTCTGCATAGGTGCTGCCTGAAAAGTTTGCCAATGCACTTTCCGTCAGGCCCGGGTTCTTTGCGATGTAGTATTGCCAATCGAAGAGAAGGGCTTCCAGATCTTCCTGTGTTTTTACTTGGGAAAGCCGGACATTGCGGCTGATGTAATCCACAAGAAATTCATATCCGCTTGCAGGCGTCAGCCCGAACTCTGCCACGATCTCCTTGATGGCAAATTCGTCTGAACCATAGCGGTCCGGTCTGGTCAGGCCTTCGTTTGCACCATACTGTCGGAAGTGACGGACATAGAACAGCTTGTCGGGATAATCACCCGTTTTCAGCCTGTCGTTTCCGCTGTGCAAATACTCGTTTATGGAGTAGTAGAGGGAGCCCTGTCGGCCTTCCCAAAAGCCATACTCTACAAAGTGGGTGTAGGCACCCTGCGGGCTGCTGTAGCTTTCTTGGGCGGCTACATCGGGATTGTTGGCAAGATAGTATTCTGCATCGAAGAAAACGCTTGCCACATAGCCTTTTGCCTTACCGGTGGAATTAAAATGGGCTTTTGCCTGTGCTTCCGTCATGCCTGCGGTTTCCTTTGGGTAGCAGGCAGTATAGAGATCGAAATCGAAAAGGCTGCTTTCCAGAGCGGCAGTATCCTTGACCTTCTTTAATCGGTAAGTTTTGCCT
This sequence comes from Faecousia sp., assembly GCA_045595645.1. Lineage (GTDB taxonomy): Bacteria > Bacillota > Clostridia > Oscillospirales > Oscillospiraceae > JAZOXB01. The sequence goes on along the minus strand of JAZOAV010000027.1, from coordinate 316 downwards.
GATGTAGTGGTGATGCTTCTTGTGGTTCCGGCCTCGTTGTTCAGGTACTGGTAATTCAGCAGAGAAATAATCGCCACATGCCCCGGATCGTTGGGCCAGTTCACCTGTGTCAGGCAGAACAGCTGACTGGGGTCGTTCTCTTTCTTGGCACTTTTCGTTACTGTGCAGTCTGCGTTGACGGTCAAATACTCCTTCGTGAGCATACTGCGGATGTAATAGAAACCTTCCTCGTTGCTCTCCAAGCCAAAATAGGTGTGAATATCGGCAGGAAATTTTCCGGCTATCAGCTGCTTATTGTCAAGTCGGATCGTAGCCA
>JAZOAV010000026.1:0-15198 GCA_045595645.1 Faecousia sp. | reverse complement strand
TGTGGTTGCTATACGAACCGCATATGATGGATAAAATTCCCGTGACCCATCGCCGCATGTGGTACTATGTCGATGGGCAAATGACCACCGAAATTCCCTCGGAGAGCCTTGTAACACAACGCAACCCCGTGGAATACTATTTCCGTACCAAGCCCCCCTTTTAAGGGGACAAGTGAAGATTGCATGGCACTAAGCCCCCCTTTGAAGGGGGGACACAGGGGGGTTGGGAAAATGAATTGCAGCCTTACGGCAGCATGAATTGATTGCAAGCAATCATGAATTGGCTTCGCCATGAATTGCGCTGCGGCGCATAAGGCTGCAATTCAATTCATGGAGCGAAGCGAGAAATCATGATGCATCAGCATCAATTCATGACACGAAGTGTCAATTCATATCTTCTTAGATAGTGCCTACACGGACAACCCTCCGGCACTTCGTGCCACTTGGAATAAGGAGCGATTGCCACCGGCAATCGGTTATCAGTATCGCTTCGCTACCCTTGAAAGGGAGGCATTCACGGGAGCATGGCACTAAGCCCCCCTTTGAAGGGGGGACACAGGGGGGTTGTCCTGCGATGCGGAGGAAAGTTCGTAAAACGAAGTGCCTGCACGCAACCCCCTTTGATTCCCCCTTAAAAGGGGGACAAGGCGAAACGGCAAGTAGTGCGAGCAACCGACTTATCAGCAGGACAAAGGTACCTGCAAAAAAGAATAAAGAAAAGAGAATAAAGAATAGAGAAAAAAGATTTAGGACGCCTCGGGAGAGGCGTCCTAATGTTAACATTGCGTTAGCGCAGGGAAGAAATGACACGGGGGAGGGCGGTTAAAAAGGAGTGAACTTCTTCTTCGGTGCTTTGGCTGCTGAGGGAGACACGCACGGAGCCGTCGATGAGGACGGGGTCTACGCCCATGGCCTCTAACACATGACTGCGGTGGCCCTTACTGCACGCGGAGCCCGCAGACACGCAGATCCCCGCCTCCTGCAAGCCGTTGAGCAAGCCTTGGGAGCGCAGACCGGCCACCGCCATGTTGACGATATGGGGGCCTTCCTGTGCGCCGATGAGGGTCACATCGGGAATTTGCCGCAAACCGTCCTGTAACATTGCTTTCAGACGGTTTTGCTCTGCGATTTGCGCCATACGCTTGGGGAGATTTTCCCGACAGGCGGCGGCAAAGCCTGCAATCAGGGGCAGATTTTCCGTACCGCTGCGATAGCCGCCCTCCTGACCGCCACCCAACAGCAGGGGGGGCAGTTGCAGACCCGGGCGCAGATAGAGGGCACCCACACCCTTGGGGCCGTGCACCTTATGTCCGGAGACGGAAATCATATCCGCACCTAAGCTGCTTGCGCGGAAGGGTACCTTAAAAAATCCCTGTACCGCATCCGTGTGGAACAGGGCATTGGGGCAGAGACGGTGGGTCAGCTTCGCCATGCGTTCAATGGGCATGACGGCACCGGACTCGTTGTTGACCATCATAATGCTGACCAGAATCGTGTCCTTTTGCAAGGCGGCTTGCAGAGCTTCTACCGAAATGCGACCCATCTCGTCAGGTTGCAGATAGGTCACGGAAAAACCCTGCTCCTCCAACTTTTTCATGGGGTTCAGCACGGCACTGTGCTCCACGGCGGTGGTGACGATGTGCCGTCCCCGCTTGCCTAATTTTTGCACTGCGCCGAAAATCGCCCAGTTGTCCGCTTCCGTGCCACAGGAGGTAAAGAAAATGCGGTCGGTGGGCGCACCCATGGCCTCTGCCACATCAGCCCGACAGCTCCGCAGAAGGCGGGCGGCCTCGATGCCGAAGCGGTACAGGGCACTGGGATTCGCCCAATTTTGGGTCAGAGTTTGGGAAACTGCCTCCACACAGCCTCCGCAGGGCTGTGTGGTGGCAGCGTTGTCGAAATAAATCATTATTTTTTCGCCAGAGCCTCACGAATCTTGGCGCACAGACCCTCGGCGGTAATGCCGTAGTGCTCCAAAACGGCGGCGGCAGTGCCGCTGCGACCGAATTCGTCGTTGACACCGTGGCGCACCATGGGAACGGGGCAGTTTTCGCACAGATATTCTGCCACTGCGCCGCCCAGACCGCCGATGATGCTGTGCTCCTCGCTGGTGACGATGCAGCCTGTTTCCAGAGCGGCCTTCTTCACGGCCTCGCCGTCCAGAGGCTTGATGGTGTGCATATCGATGACACGGACGGACACGCCCTCGGCTGCCATGATGTCCCGTGCCTTCAGAGCCAACTGCACGCACAGACCCGTGGCAATGACGGTCACATCGGTGCCGTCTGCCAGAGTAGCGGCCTTATCTAATTCAAATTTGTAGCCCTCGATTTCGTCGGTGACGGTTTCCACGGCGGCGCGACCCAAACGCAGATAGGCGGGGCCGTCGTAGTTCAGCAAAGCTTCTACAGCCAACTTCATTTCGTGACCGTCGCAGGGGCACAGCACCTTCATATTGGGCACGGCACGCATCAGTGCCAAATCCTCGTTGCCCTGATGGGTTGCGCCGTCCTCGCCCACGGACAGACCGCCGTGAGAGCCCACGACCTTCACATTCAGGCCGGGGTAGGCGATGGAATTCCGCACCTGCTCCCATGCTCTGCCGGAGGCAAAGATGGCGAAGGTGTTGGTGAAGGGCTTGTAGCCGCAGGCGGCCATGCCGGCGGCAACGCCGGTCATGTTGCACTCGGCAATGCCCATGTCGAAAAAGCGTTCGGGATATTTGGCGGCAAAGCCCTTGGTCATGGTGGCATTTGCCAAGTCCGCATCAAAGACCACTAATTCGGGATATTTTTCAGCTAATTCTACCAATGCTTCGCCGTAGGCGGCACGGGTTGCAATCTTACCTGCCATATTACTTGCCCTCCAATTCTGCCAAATAGGCTTCTACTTCGGCCTTGGCCTGCTCGTACTGCTCGTCGTTGGGTGCCTTGCCGTGCCAGCCGTATACATTTTCCATGAAGGAAACACCCTTGCCCTTGGTGGTCTTGGCGATGAGCACCGTGGGCTTGCCCTTGACGGTCTTGGCTTCCTCGAAGGCGGCGACCAGCGCATCATAGTCATGGCCGTCCACCACGATCACATGCCAGTTGAAGGCACGGAACTTCTCGTCCAGAGGCTCGGAGGGCATGACATCCTTGGTGGCGCCGTCGATTTGCAGACCGTTCACATCTACCACGGCGCAGAGGTTATCCAGATTGTACTTGGCGGCAGACATGGCGGCTTCCCAAATCTGACCTTCGGCAATTTCGCCGTCACCGCAGACGGCGTACACACGGTAGTCCTTTTTACCTAATTTGCCTGCCATGGCCATGCCGACGGCGACGGACAAGCCCTGACCCAGAGAGCCGGTGGACATGTCAACGCCGCGCACATGGCGCATCTCGGCGTGGCCGGAGTAGTGGCCCTTGATGGAGCGGAAGAGCTTCAGGTCTTCCGTGGGGAAGTAGCCGCGCAGAGCCAAAACGGGGTACAGCGCGGGGGTGCAGTGACCCTTGGACAGCACGAAGCGGTCACGGTCAGGGTTTTGGGGATTTTCGGGGTCAATGTTCATCACATTGAAATACAGAGTGGTCAGGGTGTCAATGATGGAGAGGCTTCCGCCGATGTGACCGGAGGCGGCAGTGTGTACCGCATCCAAGCCCAACAGTCGAGCCTTGCTTGCCATAATCGCAAGCTGTTTGCCGTAAAGCTTTTCCATAGTTCAGCGTCCTTTCGTTGAATAATATAAAAATGTTAGGGTTTTCATATTTTTGCGGGTGTCGGTTTTCCTCCGCACCATGTCCCCCTTTGAAGGGGGATTACGGGGGTTGCGTGCAGGCACTTCCGACTTGCAACCCCCCTGTGTCCCCCCTTCAAAGGGGGGCTTAGTGCCATGCAATCTTCACTTGTCCCCTTAAAAGGGGGGCTTGGTACGGAAATAGTATTCCACGCGGTTGCGTTCTTTTACAAGGCTCTCCGAGGGAATTTCGGTGGTCATTTGCCCATCGACATAGTACCACTTGCGGCGATGGATCACGGGAATTTTATCCATCATATCCGTTTCGTATTGCAACCACACGGGACCCTTCCAGCCACAACGGTCAAAGAGCAGATTCATCAGATAGCAGGGGGAGACAGTGGGGCCTTCGCCCTTGAAATTGTCACCTAAAATATCCTTTGCCGCATCATTTGCCCAAATCCAATAGGGGGTGGAGTAGAGGTTATAACAGCCTTCGGGGCTGGCATCGTCCACAGGGATCCCCAAAGCCTCATAAGCGGAATTGGCATTGCCAAGGGTGGGCTTGTGGTCACCGAAGAAGACCAGCACAACAGGCTCCTCGTCCTCGCGGAAGCTGTTCACAAACTCCGTCAGGGCTTCGCCCGTGCGAGCCACGCCGTCTAAATAGTTGTTGACGGCAAAATAGTGTTCCCCTGACAGCGCGGTAATATATTCCTCGCCCTCCAAAAAGCTGTCTTCATAGGGGCTGTGATTCTGATAGGTCACATGGAAGGCGAAATAGGGCGCGTCCTTGCGCTGCTCATAGAGCTGCCGCAACAGGGGGAGTACCACCCCATCCTCGCCAAATTCCGCGTGGTATTCCTCGAAGAAATTTTCAATAAAGAGATAGCGTTCAAAGCCCAAACGCTGAGAAATGGGCTCCCGATTGTAGAACCAGCAATTTCCCGGGTGTGCGCCCTCGGTGTAGTAGCCGTTTTCGGCAAAATAGCGCACATAGGAATAGCGGGGACGGTCATAGTTGGGGTGAATGTAGGTAAAGCCCGTCATAGCGGAGCGTTCCGCATTCACTGTGCCGCCGCCCACGGTGTCCGTAATGAGGGTGCCGTGATAGCTTTCGGCTTGCAGAGCGTGGAACGCTTCGTAGGGGTCTTGGGTAAAGGGCAGGTCGAAAACGGACAGGTCGGTAAAGCTCTCCAGCATGGTGAAAATCACATTTACCGGCTGCTCGATGGGCTCTGATTCGTAGCCCGACAACCATTGCTCCACCAGGGTCGGGTCGTAGTCCGGCGGCGGTGTGGGGAAGAGGTCCTTGACCGAGTAAAGCAAAGAGTAAAACAAGCCACGGTTGGCATATGCCTCGGTGGTTTTGTTGCAGTTGAAATAGTCATAGTCGTAGGCTCTCAGATAATGGCCATCCACGGTGTACAGGGGTTTCCAAAGCAGTACGCCCGACAGGAGCACAGCTACCGCAAGGGGCACACGCAGCCACAGCTTGGGCAGACGACAGCGGGCATAGCGGCTGAGCAGCCAGGTCGTTCCCGCGATGAATATCAGCCCCAGCCAAAAGGCCTTGGGGAAGTAAAAATCAAATTCCAAGCCTGCATCGGTTCCCTCGGAAATCAGAAGGATATCCATTGCGACCAGCGGTTCGCCCCGAAAAATGGTCTTAAAGTAGTTGACGAAGGCCAACAGATCCAAGGAAACGGCGGTCAGCAGGAAGGAAAGCCACGCCCGATTGCACAGAAGATGGCAAAAGGCCATGAGCAGAAGCACCGGCAGGGTGTTCAGCAGAAAAATGTCCGGGTGGATGAAATAATAGGAAAGGCGATGCAGGCTGAAATTCAGGGTGCTCACCCAGAGCAGATAGACCGAAAGGCACATCGTCGCAAGAAAGAGGAAAAGAAGGGTGTGCCAAGTCTTTCCCGCCTTGGGCGGAGTTTTCAGCCAATGCCATGCGCGTTTTACCATTGTTGATACCTTCTTTCTCCATTCTTTATTCTTTATTCTTTATTATTTATTCTTTTTTGCAGGCACTATCGAATTTGTACCCTGTCGGTTGCGTGAAACCACTATCGTTGTGCCTTGTCCCCCTTTCAAGGGGGAATCTAATAGGCCTCCCTTTGAAGGGTAGCGAAGCGATACTGATAACCGATTGCCGGTGGCAATCGCTCCTTATTCCAAGTGGCGCGAAGCGCCGGAGGGTTGCCGTGCAGGCACTACCGAAATTCCGCATGTACTTTATTCTTTAAGTCATGCGTTTTCATCATTCCTACGATAAAGAATAAAGAATGAATAAGAAAGAATAAAGAATAAAGAAGGCAACCCCCCTGTGTCCCCCCTTCAAAAGGGGGGCATGGTGCGGTGCGTTATCGGCAGTGCCTGCGCGGGTCGATGTGGGCATCGACCCCTACGGCGGTAATAAAAATTGTCAATTCTCCATTCACGAGTGCATATAGCGGATATACTCGTCACGCATATAGTATTGCACGATTTGGAACTCGTCATAGAGCTCCTGCGCGGCCTCGCTCAGCTCGCGGGTGAGCTTGCCGTTCTCCATAAACATGAAATCACCGTGGATCACGGGCAATACTTCTGCAACCTCCCGCTGATACTGCATCCAAGCGCTTCCCTCCCAGCCGCAGACCTCAAACAGCTCTGCCATGAGGAAGGCGGGAGAAAGGGTGTCTCCCTTGCCGTGGAAATTGTCGCCCAAAATCTCCTTTGCGGCATCGTTTGCCCAAATGAGATAGGGGGTGGTAAAGAGATCCCAACAGCCTTCGGGTGTGTAGATCTGGGCATTTATGCCCATGTCCTCGTAATAGCAGTTGGCATTGCCAAAGGTGGCCTTGTGATCTCCGAAGAACAGCATCACCACAGGCTTTTTGTCGTTGCGGAAGCGGTCAACATAGGCACTGACCTGTTTGCCTGTGTCCTGAATACCGTTAAGGTAATTGTTAACTAAGTAGTAGGCTTCCTCGTTCAGCCCTGTCTTGGAGACAAATTCGCCGCCGTCCAAGCTTGTGGTATTGTAGGGGCTGTGGTTCTGATAGTTGACACTGAAGGAGAAATAGGGCTTGCCGTCAGCCGTTTCTTCTTCGTAGATCCGCCGCAGAGCGGTAAAGAAGGTCTCGTCTGTGGCGTACTCCGCATCGGTTTCTTCGTCCCAGAAATTTTCCTTCAACAGATAGCGATCAAAGCCCAAGCGGCGGTTGACCTCCTTGCGGTTATAGAACCACTCGTAGCCCGGGTGACCGCCGTCGGTCTGATAGTCCATAGCACGGAAGGTGTGCACAAAGGAATTGGTCATGCCCCGATAAGAGGGCTGGGGCCAGGTAAAGCCCGTGAGGAAGGCGCGTTCGGCATTGATCGTGCCGCCGCCTACGGTGTCGGTAATCAGCAGACCTGAGTAGCTTTCCTGTTCCAAAGCATGCCAAGCTCTATAGGGGTCGGCGGTGAAGGAAATGCTGTCGAACAAGGACAGATCGGAGAAGCTTTCCAGCATGGTCACGACCACATTGACCTTCTGATTTTCGGGAATGGATAAATTGTCGTATCGGCTCAGTATCTCCGTGGCTTTTTCCGCAGAATAGCCCTCGGGGGCAGGGGGGAATGCCTCGGAAACGGAGTTCATAAAGGAGTAGATCACGCCCTTGGAGGCATAATTATCCACATCCTTCCACACATTGAAGGGGCCCTCGTTCACAAAGAGCATCTCATCGTAGCGGTCGGTATCCCGATACCAACTGCACCATGCGCCTACGCCCAAGGCGATCAGCAAAATCACCAGAAGCAGGCGCAGCCAGCCCAGCTTCTTGGGAAAGCGCGCCCGTCCGTAACGAGCCAGAAACAGTGCACCGGCAATGAGCAGACCGATGGCGATAAACACCCAAATGGGCAAAGGAAATTCGTAGTTTCCGGCGATGCCCGCACCCTCTTGCACAAGGGTAAAGTCGGAGAGGGTGAGGGGCTCTCCCCGCAGCATGACCTTATAATAATTGGCAAAGCTGATCAGGACAAAGAGCAGACCCGTGGTCACATAGGCGACCCAAGCCTTGTTATCCAGCACATAGCACAGAAACAGGGAGAGAAAAATCGGGGTAAAATTGAACAGCAAGATCAGCGGGTCGTCCCAATATGCGCAAAAGCGATCCCATTGGAAATTCAGGGTGCCGATGACCAGACACAGGCAGGTCAGACCCACAGCGGCGACGAGCAGCAAGCCCAAGGTGACCACCCAGCTCCACTTGGTCGGGAGCTGAGGCGGTGTCTTGATGCGCTGCCAAAAACTGCGCTTCTCCATCAGAATGCCAGCTTTTCTGCCAGCCATGCTTTCAGCTCGGAGATGGGCAGACGAATCTGCTCCATGCTGTCGCGTTCACGCACGGTGACACAGTGGTCAGCAGGGGTTTCCTCGTCGCCCACGGTCTGGAAGTCCACGGTGATGCAGTAGGGGGTGCCGATTTCGTCCTCACGGCGGTAACGCTTGCCGATGGAGCCGGCATCGTCAAAGTCCACCATGAAGTCCTTTTGCAGCTCACGGTAAATTTCTTCCGCAGCGGGACTCAGCTTCTTGGAAAGGGGCAGCACGGCAGCCTTGAAGGGAGCCAGAGCGGGATGCAGGCGCAGAACGGTGCGCACATCGTCGTTGCCCTTCTTGTCCTGACCCACCACTTCTTCGTCATAAGCATCCACAAGGAAGGCAAGGAAGCTGCGCTCCACGCCCAGAGAGGGCTCGATGACATAGGGAATGTAGTGCTCGTTCTTTTCCTGATCGTAATAGGTCAGATCCTTGCCGGAGGTATTCTGATGCTGGCTCAGGTCGTAGTCGGTACGGTCAGCCACGCCCCACAGCTCGCCCCAGCCGAAGGGGAACATGAACTCGAAGTCGGTGGTCGCCTTGGAGTAGAAGCACAGCTCGTCGGGATCGTGGTCACGCAGGCGCAGATTTTCTTCCCGAATGCCTAAATTCAGCAGCCACTGCTTGCAGAAGCCGCGCCAGTAGGCGAACCATTCCAAATCGGTGCCGGGCTGGCAGAAGAATTCCAGCTCCATCTGCTCGAATTCCCGCACGCGGAAAATGAAGTTGCCCGGCGTAATTTCGTTCCGGAAGGACTTGCCCACCTGACCGATGCCAAAGGGCAGCTTACGGCGGGTGGTGCGCTGTACATTGGCGAAGTTGACAAAAATGCCCTGTGCCGTTTCGGGGCGCAGATAGACCGTGTTCTTGGCATCCTCGGTAACGCCTTGGAAGGTCTTGAACATCAGGTTAAACTGGCGAATGTCCGTGAAATTCCGCTTGCCGCAGGTGGGGCAGGCGATCTCGTGGGCATCGATAAAGGCCTTCAGCTCCTCGTTGGTGAAAGCGTCAATGGGCTTGTCCAGCTCGGTGCCGGTTTCGGCGCAGTAGTTCTCAATGAGCTGGTCGGCGCGGAACCGCTCCTTGCACTCACGGCAGTCCATGAGAGGATCGGAGAAGCCGCCCAAGTGACCGGAGGCCACCCAAGTCTGGGGATTCATCAAAATGGCGGAATCCAGACCCACATTGTAGGGATTTTCCTGCACGAATTTCTTCCACCAAGCCCGCTTGATGTTGTTTTTCAGCTCCACACCCAGAGGGCCGTAGTCCCAAGTGTTGGCAAGACCGCCGTAGATTTCGGAACCGGCAAAGACATAGCCTCTGTTTTTGCACAGAGCAACAATTTTGTCCATGGTTTTCTCGTTGTTTTTCAACATAATGTGCCTCCAAAAAGTTCTATTTTAACACATACATTATAGCCATAAAGCGTGCAACTGTCAATGAAAAACTTTCCGTAGGGGCGATTCACGAATCGCCCGCCGTATCCACTCCCATCAATCTCCGCACCAAGGGGCTTGTAAAATAACGCATAAATGTTCCGTGCTGATTCATATGACAGCCGCACGGCGGGAGTAAACCCCCGCCGACTCTTTGGATGTATATACAAATTATTTTACAGCCCCTTTGGTGCATCAGAGGTGTGGACAGCGAAAAAAGTGTATTTTCAGCTTCCTTTCAGCTTCTTTTTATATTATAATTGTATTGCTGAACATGGAGGCAAGCTTATGAAAATACTGATTATTGAAGACGAAAAACTCTTGGCAGATTCTCTGAAAACGCTCTTGGAGGGCAAGGGCTTCGAGGTGGAGGTTACCTATGACGGCGAGGTAGGTGCGGAATATGCCGTGCTGGGTGTCTATGATCTGCTGATTATGGATGTGATGATGCCCAAGCTCAACGGCTATCAAGTGGCACAACAGGTGCGTGCCCGCCGTTGCGCCACGCCCATTTTGATGCTCACCGCCAAGTGTGAGCTGCAAGACCGCATCGACGGCCTGAATGCCGGCGCAGACTACTATCTTACCAAGCCCTTTGATACCCGTGAGCTGTTGGCCTGCATCAACGCTCTGCTGCGGCGGCAGGGCTCTCAGGTGGACGAGCTTCGCTTCGGCAATACCGCTTTGGATCTGGCCTCCGGTATGCTGGTCTGCGGAGAAAGCTCCATTCGTCTGACGGCGCGGGAATTTGATGTGATGCGCTTCCTGCTCCAAGCCCAGGGACGGATTTTGTCTAAGGAACTTCTGTTGTCCCGCATTTGGGGCTACGAGTCCAATGCCGTGGAAAATCATGTGGAGGTCTATGTGGGCTTCCTTCGCAAAAAGCTCAACCGCATCGGCTCCAATCTGCGCATTGAAGCCGTGCGCCGTCTGGGCTACCATTTGGAGATTGATAAAGTATGATCAGAAAGCTGCGTTGGAAATTTATTTTCACCAACATGCTGTGTGTGCTTCTCATGCTGCTGCTGACCTTCGCCCTGATTTTGAGCATGACGGGGAAAAATCTGGTACAGGAGAGCATTGCTGCCCTGCGGGAATCCTATATGCCTGAAAAGTACGAGGACAACCGTCCCGTGGACGAAAAAAAGGAAGAACCAACGGAGACGACAGAGACTCGCCCCACGGGAGGCGGCGAGCAGCGGCCCAAGGAGGAGAAAAAGAGTTCTAAGGGACACCATATCCCCACCTTCCAGCTCCGTTACGACCAAAACGGCTCCTTAATGGTCAGTGGCAGTGATGTGTTTGACCTGTCGGACCCGAGCTATTTGACGGAAATCTTGAATATGGCAATGGCAGAGGGCAAGGATTACGGTCTGCTGTGGAGCGAAAGCCTGAGCTATATGCGAGTCGATCGAGAGGGTTCCGATCTGTATGTGTTCGGAGATATTTTTTCTGAGACAAACACCTTGGAGCAGTTGGTGGTGGATTCTCTGCTCATTGGCGGCATTTGTCTGTTGGGCTTTTTCCTGATCAGCCTGCTTTTGGCGCACTGGGCGGTCAAGCCTACGGAGCGGGCATGGGCCAAGCAGCGGCAGTTTGTAGCCGATGCCTCCCATGAGCTGAAAACGCCCTTGACCGTCATCGGCACCAATGTGGAAATGCTTCAGGGCGAAGACTTGACAGAGGAGCAGAAGACCCAGTGTGTGGAAAGCATTGCCGTCATGTCCCATCAGATGCGGGAGCTGACGGAGGAGCTTCTGACCCTCGCCCGCACCGACGACAGCAACAGCGACTACCCCACGGAGCTTTTGAATTTGGCAGATGTGGTGGAAGATGCGGCACTTTCCTTTGAAGCCGTATTCTTTGAGCAGGGTCTGACGCTGGAAACCACCGTTCCCTCCGAGCCTGTGCAGTGCAAGGGCAATCCCGCCCATCTGCGGCAGTTGACGGAAATTTTGCTGGATAACGCCCAAAAATACTCCCTTCCCGGGGAGGTGCGCTTGGAATTGGTGCAGCAGCACAGCCATGGAATTCTGACGGTGAGCAACCCCGCCGAAGCACTGTCAGAGGAAGTGATGCAGCATTTGTTTGACCGTTTCTATCGGGCAGACCAGGCCCGCACTTCCTCGTCCAGCTACGGTCTGGGCCTGTCTATCGCCCAAAATATCGTCCATCGCCACGGCGGACAAATCAATGCTGCCTACGCTGACGACCGGATCACCTTCCGCGTCCGCCTGCCCTTGGCGTAAGAAAAACCGCCCTCCCCGGGCGGTTTTTCAGAGCGTGTCAAAGAACCTGTATCGTAGGGGCGATTCATGAATCGCCCGCCTGTGAAATGTTTCGGTTTCGCCAAAAATTATATAAGAAAACGAAACTTTTTCGCCGCGCGGGAGGTTCGTGAACCTCCCCTACAATGATTTTTTGACAGTCTGAACGCACAAGCCTCCGCAAAGGCTTGTGCGTTGTTTTGCGCAGTATCCATACAAAGCATTGCAAAGCCTTGGAAGCCGTGCTATAATGAAGTAGTAAAATGAAGAGAAGGGCGATTTTCCCCTGCTCTCATTATAATCAGCCCAACAGAAACGATTTCTTTGGGCAAACTATCATAAAGGAGACACACAAGATGAAAATGCGTATTCTATCCCTTCTGCTCCTGACAGTATTCCTTGTGCTTTTGCTGCCGCTTACGCAATCTGCGGCCGTTGCTCCGCCCCAGAGCAGCGATGCAGATATTCGTGTGATGAGCGCAAATGTCTATGCAGAATTTCCCACCTGGTGGGGAAGCTTTCATCCTGAAGACACAAGCGTGCGCGTTGTCCAGCTGGCAAAAATGCTGGAGGAGAACAACCCCATGGCTGTGTGTACTCAGGAAATGAGCCCTTCTTGGTATACGGCGTTCCAACAGTTGGATACCACAAAATGGGCTTGGCTTACGGAGCCCGATGCAGCCGGATACTCTTACTATAATTTCGTACCCAATGTGGGACTGGCACTGAATAGTATCCTTTATCGGAAGGACCTTTTGACCCTCCAAGGCAGCGGCGTGGAGCCATACACCGTTCGTACCAACGGTCACTGCATGGTTTGGGGTGTCTTTACCGTGAACAGTACCGGAAAGCAGTTTGTGCTTATCAGTACCCATTGGACGCCCGATCGTCCGGGAGATAAGTCTGCGGAGCGTCTTGCGCAGGCAGAGCAGCTTGCCCAAAAGGTCAATGATTTGCGGCTTGTATATGGTGATACGGTCATTGTCACCGGTGATTTTAACTGTACTGACGATAGCCAGGAATTCCGCAGATTCATTGCCAATGCCAATGCGATTGACAGTCGGCAGTGGGCAGCCAAGCGTGGAGACCACCTGAGCAAAATCGACCATATCGTAGCTACATCCGATGCAACGATTGCATATCACACAGTTTGCTATGAGGCAAATAATGCCTATAAGATTTCCGACCATCCTTTTATTGTTGCGGATATCAAGCTAACCACGAACCTCTATTTCGACTTTACAGATACGGCGTACTCTCGGCCTCACTACAAGCAGGGGGCATATCGCTTCAATGCCTACGATTACCATACCGCATATTGGAAGCATGACAGCAGCCGTGTCACAGGGCTGAATATCAATAAGTCCGACGGAACGCTGTCCTTTGATGTTACGCAGACCGGTAATCCCTATGTTTTTACGGATACCAAGAGTGCGACGGAGCTGAAAAATGCCTATGGTCTGAACTTCCCCACGGATGAAGCCGCCCATGCGTTTATTCGATTCCGACTGACCAACTGTGCCCAAATCGACACAAGTAAAAATCCCTCTCTGACCCTGTCTGCGGTAAACAGATCCACAGGACAGATAAAATCGGAATCGAAAACCTTTACCCTCTCCCAAGCCAATTCCGGCTATGTCACCCTCCACTTCCCGCTGTCAGCCAACGGCATCCGTAGTCTGGGCAGGTTAGACGCGATCCAGCTTGCCTTCGACAATATTAAAAACGGATCGGTAAAGGTCGCCTATATTTATATTGGTGTTAATAACTATTCTCCGCAGAACTATTCTTTGATGTTTGATTTCTCCAACACCGCAGAGGATCAGAACAGATACAAAAAAAGTGCCTATGGCGGGTATCAGTTTGACAGAGCCTCTCAGGGCTATTGGGCAACACTGGAGACTTCCACCACCAGTAATACGGTATATACGGACTTTGCAATAGATAATACTGCCGGAACCCTTTCCGTAAAGGTTGCCCAAGGCTTGGCGTATAATACTGCAAATGGCAAGTATGGCCCATGGGTAACTACAACGAAAACCTATGGCTCCTACCCTTGGGCATCTTCCAGTGCTACCCACCCCTTGCAGTACGCGCCGGGGAATGCGGAGTTCATTCAGATCCGCTTCAAAACGGAGGACTGTGTATTGGCGGCCGGCACCAGTCCTCAGGTCGTGGTCGTTTACGATTACGACACGGGAAGCGGAACCGCGCGTGGGGATTACTCCATGGTGGCAAACTACACCTTGAAGAACGGAGCCTATCAAATCGTTACCATCCCGGTATCCAATCAGTTTAAGACCGCGAAGAAGATCACAACTCTGGGCTTCCGTTTCTGGCACATCAAGGGAACCTCTGACAATGCTAAGGTGGTGATTGACTCCATTTTTGTGGGACCGGAAGAGGCCATGCCTACCCATCATGTCTATGATCACAAAACCGTCGCTCCAAGCTGTACGGCAGGAGGCTACAGCACCCATACCTGTCGAACCTGCGGCTACAGCTACAAAGATGCCATGACAAATGCCAAGGGCCACAATTACCACTATGTGTACACCACCATTCCTACCATTTGGGGGGAAGGTCTCCTGACGGGTACTTGCTCTGACTGCTCTGCAACAACCACCGTCACCATGCCCAAGCTGAACACAACGGATTATACCAAGACAGTCGTAGTGGCTCCTACCTGTACTACAAACGGAACCGACAAATACACATGGAAAGTCACCACCTACGGAAACTACAGCATTAACACCAACAGCGAGCCCTTGGGTCACGACTATACCAATTATCAGGTAAGCGCAAAGCCCACTCCTTCTGCGGCAGGCAGTATTACAGGAACCTGCAAGCGCTGCACGGAAACCAAGACCTATACTCTGCCCAAGCTGAACACCACCGACTATACCAAGACCGTCACCAAGGCCGCAACTTGCACGGCAACCGGCACAGATTCCTACAAGTGGAAGACTACCACCTACGGCACCTTCACCTTTACGGCAACCACTGCCGCTTTGGGCCACAACTATACTACTAAGGTCACAGCTCCCACCTGTACCGCACAGGGCTACACGACTCACACTTGTTCCCGTTGCTCCGACAGCTATAAGGACACCTACACCAATGCAACAGGCCACAGTTACACTTCCAAGGTCACAACTGCGGCCACTTGCACCAAGGCGGGTGTCAAGACTTTCACTTGCTTTAAGTGCAATCATAGCTATACTGAGGAAATCGCCGCAACGGGTCACACTGTTGTTACCGACAAGGCTGTTGCCCCCACTTGCACCGCAACAGGTTTAACGGAAGGCAAGCATTGCGCTGTCTGTAACGAAGTTCTTGTGGCGCAGGAAACCGTTGCCGCTTTGGGTCACGATTACAGCTACACCGGCAACGGCGACGGAACGCACACCGCTGATT
>JAZOAV010000025.1:0-13823 GCA_045595645.1 Faecousia sp. | reverse complement strand
GCAGGTCTCCAAGGGTGCCCGTGCCTATGCCAACCACACCTACCTGACCAAGCTGGTGGAGGCTGCCATCATTGAGAATCCCGATATTCCCATCGCTCTGCATCTGGACCATGGCCCCGACTTTGCAACCTGCAAGAGCTGCATCGACGGCGGTTTCTCCTCTGTTATGATCGACGGCTCCAGCCTGCCCTTCGAGGAAAACATCAAGCTGGCAAAGCAGGTCGTAGAGTACGCCCATGACCACGGTGTCGTGGTTGAGGCCGAGCTGGGCACCTTGGCCGGCATCGAGGACGATGTCAATGTTTCCGCTGAGGATTCCTCCTACACCCGCCCCGAGGAAGTCGAAGAATTCGTCGCCCGTACCGGCTGCGACTCTCTGGCCATCGCCATCGGCACCAGCCACGGCGCATATAAGTTCAAGCCCGGCACCAAGCCCCAGCTCCGCTTCGATATTCTGGAAGAAGTGGAAAAGCGTCTGCCCGGCTTCCCCATCGTTCTCCACGGCGCATCCTCCGTGCCCCAGAACTATGTGGAAATGATCAACCAGTACGGCGGAGCTATGCCCGGTGCCATCGGTGTTCCCGAAGATCAGCTCCGTCAGGCTGCCCGCATGGCTGTCTGCAAGATCAACATCGACTCCGACCTGCGCCTGACCATGACCGGCACCATCCGTAAGTTCTTTGCCGAGAACCCCTCCAAGTTTGACCCCCGCGAGTACCTGAAGCCCGCCCGTGCCAACATCAAGGAGACAGTCAAGCATAAGCTGATCAATGTCCTCGGCTGCAACGGCAAAATCTAAAAAACAACTGCCTCGGTTTTCCGAGGCAGTTTCCTTTTTATCCAAATGCACCCGTAGCGTGCGTGTTCCTACACGCACAACAGTGAAGTTCAGCTTACCCACTTCGCCGCAGGCGAAACTTCACTGTGCGCAGCACAACTTCACTATGGAAAATAACTTCACTTGCCCTGATGGGCAAACTTAGCTGAGGCGCACTTCCTTACAAAGTGCGCCTCAGTGGTGTCCGATTTTCGGTTATTCATCCTTAGCCGCTAATGCCTTGCAGCACTTTCGGCACACACGCTTACCGTTGAACTCTCGCAGATCCTTCTCGCCGCCGCAGAAAATGCAAGCAGCGTGATACTTGCGCAAAATGACCCTGTCCCCTTCCAAAGAAATTTCAAGGGGGTCCTTTTCCTCAATGTCCAAAGTGCGGCGCAGCTCAACAGGCAGAACAACGCGCCCCAGTTCATCCACCTTTCTGACAATTCCCGTAGATTTCACGCTCTCTATCTCCTCTCAAAACGGAAGTTATAGTACCTCTTCCATTATAACATCTTCTCCTAAAGTGTCAAGTCTTTTGCATAAAAAAACCTGAAAAATCATACATGTAAGGTGGAGGTGTTGTCCATGATGGGCTATTTTTGGGTTGGAATGCTGCTTTTATCCGTCCTTTCCTCTCTTTTGACAGGAAAGAGCGATGTTTTGACACCTGCCGCACTGTCAGGGGCGCAGAGTGCTGTCAGCTTATGTATCTCCCTCGGCGGGGCGCTGTGCCTGTGGAGCGGGCTGTCCAAGGTGATGGAGCGGGCAGGTCTGACCCAAAAATTAGGGCGGCTTCTGCGCCCGATTTTCCAAAAACTTTTCCCCCAAGCAGGACAAGACAGCCTTGCCTGCGGCTATCTGACCGCCAATGTGAGTGCCAATCTTCTGGGCTTGGGCAATGCGGCTACACCCATGGGCATTGCGGCGGTCAAGCGGATGCAAGCCCTTTCAGGGCAAAAGAACGCCACGGACGAAATGTGTCGCCTCATTGTGATGAACACTGCTTCCATCCAGCTTCTTCCCACCACCGTAGCGGCCTTGCGTGCCGCCCACGGAGCCGCCGCCCCTTTTTCCATTCTGCCTGCGGTTTGGGTCAGCTCCATCTGCTCCGTCACCGTGGGGCTGCTGGCGGCCTACCTGTTAAGCCGCCTCTTTCCACGGGAGGGCCTATGACAGACTATCTGATTCCCCTGATTTTGATCGGCGTTTCACTGGTGGCCCTTTGGAAAAAGCAGGATGTGTACGGTGCCCTGACAGAAGGCGGCTTGGAGGGACTAAAGCTCCTTGCCCACATCGCGCCTGCGCTGGTCATGCTTTTAACTGCGGTACATATGCTGCGCGCCTCGGGTGCCATCGATTTGCTGTGCCGCCTTTGCCATCCTGTGACGAGCTTTTTCGGCATCCCCGCCGAATTGCTGCCCTTAATGCTCCTGCGCCCCTTTTCCGGCAGCGCAGCCTTGGCAGTCGGTGCGGATTTGATTGCCCTCCACGGCCCCGACTCCCCTATCGGTCTGTGCGCCGCCATCATGTTAGGGAGCACGGAAACCACCTTCTATACCATTTCCGTCTATTTCGGTGCCGCCGGTATCCAAAAAACCCGCTACGCAGTGCCGGCAGCACTGATAGCGGATTTCACAGGCTTTTTTGTCTCCTGCCTATGTGCAAGATTTCTTTAAAGCACACGGCAGTGGGAAATTCCATAGTATTCAAAGCAGGCAACAGCCGCCTCGTCGATTCTCTCGCCGCACACGACAATGGGAATGGCAGGCGGGCAGGTGACACTTGCCGCAGCAAGGATTTTTCCGAGGCAATCTCCAATCGGCAGCTCCCGTGACGGAGTGAACAAGGCTTGCCGCAAAGAACAACATCTCACCGGCTCGTGAAGAAGCGGCGCAGTATCAGAAATTGCTCTTCTCTGTTCCACAGAACACAGAACCTCCCGCAGCCGTCTCCAATCCTCGTCGCAAAGCTCCGGTGTCAGCATCATCGTCACAAAATCCGGATCGGAAAATTCGCAGACGATTCCCTTCTGCCACAAATATTCGGCAAGCTCCGTACCCAAATACCCGTAGGCTTTGGGTGCAAGGGTGAGCTTCAAGGGCTCCTGTCCTACCTGTAGGAAGGGAATGTCCTTCTTCACGGCATCGATTCGGTGCACCGCTTCTGTCAATTTCTCAGGATAGCCCTCCGCCAAATAGCGGTTAGCGGCATCCAGAGATTGCAATATCAAATAAGACGGGCTGGTAGAAGCAAAGAGTGCCATCGCCTGTTCCCCCTGCTCAAAAAAGAGCTCGGGCGCAGATTTGGAAATGTGCAGATACCCGCCGCCCGTTAAAACAGGCAGGGTCTTGTGAGCCGAGTCACAGCACAGATCTGCTCCCAAATCCATGGGATGCAGGGATTGCGGCAAAAACCGCAGATAAGCTCCGTGGGCATTGTCCACAAGAAGCAATACGCCGTGTCGGTGGCACACCTGTGATATTTGACGCAAATCCACCATATTCCCCAAATAATCGGGGCTGGTCAGGTATACCGCAAGGGGCAGCTCCTCCATCTGTAACAGAGCTTGCTCCAAATCCTCCGCAGTAATATCGCAGGAGAGAATGGATTCCCGATTTCGAGGATAGAGCCACGCAACCTCCATATCCAAAAGGGCAGCCGCCGTCATAAAGGTCTTGTGGGCATTGCGTCCCGCCGCAATCAAGGGCTTTCTTCCCTGTTGCTTCCCGTACAGCATGACCAAGTAGAGCATGGCACGGATAGACAGGGACGAGCCCTCCGTGGAATACAGCGTTTTCCCGCTTCCAAAGAGGTCTGCCGCCTGCTCCTGACTCTGCTTGAGGATTCCCGTTGCATGGTAGAGCACATCGGCCCCTTCAATTTCCGTCAAATCCCATTGCTCTACGCCCAAAAAGCCTGCGCCCTTGTGCCCGGGCATATGCAGGCGCAGGGGCTTTTTCAGGGCATATTGTCTTGCGAAATCGCAAATAGGCGTTTTCATTCTTCCAGTGCCTTTGCCGCTTCCAGCATAATGGCACACTCCATGCGCTTGCGGAACAGCTCGCAGCCGTACTGATAGACACCCGTAATGGCACCTGTGGCGTGATAGGCGTTGGCGGCACAACCGCCGGAGCAATAGAGCTTTGCCCAGCAATCGGCACATTCGGGGCGGGAGTAGACATTGCAATCGCCAAATTCCTTCTGAATCTCGTGATTGGTCACGCCCTTCCAAACATCGCCTAACTTGAAGCGTTCCTCGCCCACAAACTGGTGGCAGGGATACAGGTCGCCCCAAGGTGTCACCGCCATATACTCCGTTCCCGAGCCGCAGCCGGAAACCCGCTTGTAGATGCAGGGGCCGCCCTTCAAATCGATCATGTAATGGTAGAAGGTAAAGGGCTTGCCCTCCCGACGGCGTTTGAGCATCAGCTCTGCCAGCTTTTCGTACTGCTCCATAACAATGGGCAAATCCTCCTGCGTCAGTGCCGAGGGTGCATCCGGTGCACATACTACAGGCTCCATACTCAGCTCCGTAAAGCCCAAAGAGAGCATTTCTTCGATATCCTTCAGGAAATCAGGGTTGGCATGGGTGAAGGTACCGCGCATATAATAGTTCTTGTTGCCGCGGGCCTCTACAAACTTCTGGAACTTGGGAACGATTTTCTCCCAGCTTCCCTTGCCGGCATAGTCCACGCGGTAACGGTCGTGGACTTCCTTTCGTCCATCCAGACTCAGAACCACATTGCTCATTTCCCGATTGGAGAATTCTATCACATCGTCGTCCACCAACACACCGTTGGTGGTCAGGGTAAAGCGGAAGTTCTTACCCTTCTCCTTTTCCTTCTCCCGTGCGTAGGCGACTAACTGCTTCACCACATCAAAATTCATCAAGGGCTCGCCGCCGAAGAAGTCCACTTCCAGATTTCTGCGGCTTCCGGAGTTCTCCATAAGGAAGTCCAGTGCCTGCTTGCCTACCTCAAAGCTCATAATCGCTCTGTCGCCCTGGTACTTGCCCTGACTGGCAAAGCAATAGGAGCAATTCAGATTGCAGGTATGGGCCACATGGAGACACAGGGCCTTCACGACCCCTGCGGTCTTCTGCTTTAAAGTCCCTGCCATGGATGAGAAGGTGTCGGGCGTAAACAGCTTGCCTGCCTGTTTCAGTTCTTCAATTTGCGCAAAGCACTCCTCGATCTCTTCCTTTTTGACCGGATATTTCGACAGGATGTCGGCGCAAAGCTGTTCCCTGTCTGTTTTTTCATAGTTCTCGATGATATCGTAGGCAACATCATCCACCACATGTACGGAGCCGGAGTAGATATCCAGCACGATATTCAATCCGGCAAGCTTATAGCAATGTATCATCATTCTGCTCCTTTATCTCAGAAAAAATGCCGCCCCAACAGGCGGCATTTTATTAAGGAAGCTCTGGATAAATCGCCGAGAGCAATCAGCGAGATATTTTGTTCCAAATTGAGGTTTGGAAAACGCAGGAATACTTTGTGTATTTCAAGTTTTTCAAACTGAAAAGTTGGGACAAAAGATCCGCTGAGTGCCGATGGCTATTGATTCAGAGTTTCCTCGGGGACATCTTACTTGTCCTGCTTGTTCTCGCACTGCTGGTTGGCAATGCCGCAGCTGGTCTTGCAAGCGGACTGGCAGGAGGTCTGGCACTCGCCGCAGCCACCGTTCTTTGCGCTCTCGCAGAGATTCTTGGTTTCCAAAGTCTTGATCATCATAGTTAAATCCTCCAAAGATTTAGATTATGCCTTATTATAGCACGATTTCCTTTATAAGTCAATCAAATTTTTGCAAGTCCTGCCTCCACCATTTTTTGCAGGGACAGGAGTATGCCCAGTTTGGCATGATACCAGGTCAGGCCGCCCTGGAAGTACACGGCGTAGGGCGCGCGGATGGGGCCGTCGGCGGACAGCTCGATGGACGAGCCCTGCACGAAGGCACCTGCCGCCATAATGACCTCATCCTCATACCCGGGCATGGGGGCAGGGATGGGATCGGCATAGGAATCCACGGGAGCCGCTGCCTGAATTCCCTTGCAGAAGGCGATCATGCCCTCCCGAGAGCCCAGTTCCACCGCCTGAATGATGTCGTGACGGGACTCGCTGCCGTTGGGAACCACACGGAAGCCCAGTTCTTCATAGAGATTGGCGGCGAAAATCGCACCCTTGAGGGCAGAAGCCACCACCGTGGGAGCTAAGAAGAAGCCCTGATAGAAGGCAGGCATCAAACCTAAATTGGCACCGACCTCCTGACCCAAACCGGGCGCGGAGAGCCGATAAGCACAGCGATCCACGCAGTCCTTGCGGCCGCAGATGTAGCCGCCGATGGGAGCCAAGCCACCGCCCGGATTTTTAATGAGACTGCCCACAATCATATCAGCACCCACATCACTGGGCTCAATGGTTTCCACAAACTCGCCGTAGCAGTTGTCTACCATGCAGATGATATCGGGCTTGAGGGATTTCAGAAAGGCAATCAGCTCCCCGATCTGCTTGACGGAGAAGGTAGGGCGGGTTGCGTAGCCCTTGCTTCGCTGGATGGTCGCCAGCTTGGTCTTTTCGTTGACACAGGCGCGGATGGCATCATAGTCAATGCTTCCGTCGGGCTTCAAATCCGCCTGCCGATAGCTTACACCGTACTCAGCCAAAGAGCAGGGAGAAGGGCGAATCCCGATGACCTCCTGCAAGGTGTCATAGGGTGCGCCCACAGGAGACAGCAATTCATCTCCCGGGAGCAGATTGGCAGACAGGGCCACTGTCAGAGCGTGTGTGCCGCAGGTGATCTGAGGCCGCACCAGTGCCGCCTCTGTGTGGAAGGTATCGGCATAGACCCGTTCCAAATTGTCCCGACCGTAATCGTCGTAGCCATAGCCCGTAGTGGCGGCAAAACAGGTTGCGCCCACCCGATTCTTCTGCATGGCGGCCACGACCTTGGCCTGATTATATTCCGCAATGGCATCTACCTGTGCAAAACGCTCCTGTAAACGGTCTAAAATCTTCTCGCCGTAGGCATAAACCTCCTGGGAAACTCCCAGTGTTTCATACATTGTCTTCATTGCTTGCCTCCAAAGTTCGTCCTTTTTTACGGCAAACATTATACCCCCCTTGCGCCCCCTTTGTCAACCCAAATATCTACAAAAGCCGCTGTATGGCTCGAGGCCCACATCGACCCGTGGCGCCACCGACAAGCGTTGCACCATCGTGACACATCGTAGCGCGCGGCTTCCCAGACGCGCCTGTGCGCACAACCGGTTTTGTACAGAATTGATGATTTACCCCTCTTTTGCGACGGAACGAGGTTCCTTCGCAGTGAGAAATGACAATAGTTCCCGCAAGCGCGTCAAGGATGCCGCACGCTACGCCTTCTGTCGAAAAGCTTCATTCCACGCAAAAAGGAGGCAACCGAAGCTACCTCCTTTACAATTAGATTTCCATAATGACCGGCAGAATCATGGGATTCCGCTTGGTATTTTTATAAAGGAACTGTCCCAGCTCATTCTTGATGGTGGATTTAATGGTTGCCCAGTCGGAAATGCGCCGCATCTGACAGCTTTCCAGCGCATGACTTGCCACCATGCGCATGGCCTCCATCAAGTCCTCGTTGTCCTTCATATACACAAAGCCACGGGAGATAATGTCGGGCCCCGACAGCACAGAGCCGTCCTCACTGGAGAGATTCACGCAGACCACGATCATGCCATCCTGCGCTAAATGCTTGCGATCCCGCAAGACCACACTGCCCACATCACCGACACCCGTTCCGTCCACCAAAATCTTGCCTGCCGTCACCGTTCCGTTGATTTTGCAGCTCTTGGGCGTACACTCAATGACCTTGCCCAAATCGGCAATCACAATATTTTTGGGACTCATTCCCATCATCTCGGCAAGACGGGCATGCTTGTGCAGATGCCGCTGTTCGCCGTGAACAGGGATAAAGAAGCGGGGCTGTGTCAGAGCATGGATGATTTTCAGCTCCTCCTGACAGGCGTGACCGGACACATGCAGACCCTCTAATTTGTCATAGACCACATCCGCATTCTTACGATACAGCTCATTGATGATGCGGGACACGGCCTTCTCGTTGCCGGGAATGGCAGAAGCGGAGATAATGACCTTGTCCCCGGGCAGAATTTCCACTTGCCGATGGCTGGAAAAGGCCATGCGATAGAGGGCAGACATATTTTCACCCTGAGAACCGGTGGAAACGATCAGGATTTTGTCCTTGGGCAGAGATTTGATCTGATTGATATCCACCAAAAGTCCCTCGGGGATATCCAAATAGCCCAGCTCTGTGGCGACCTTCAGGATATTTTCCATGCTCCGTCCCGTCACCGCCACCTTGCGCCCGTAGCGGGCGGCGGTTGCCAGTACCGATTGGATGCGATACATATTGGAGGCAAAGGTGGTGACGATGATTCGATTTTTACAGCCCTTGAACTGTCTGTCTAAGCTGTCAGCCACCAGAGATTCGGAGGGTGTGTAGCCCTGCCGCTCCACATTGGTAGAGTCGGCCAGCAGTGCATAAACCCCTTCCTTGCCCAAGGCTCCGAAGCGGCCTAAGTCCGTCATGCCGTCCTCGCTGGTGGGGTCGATTTTGAAGTCCCCTGTAAAAATCACATTGCCCACCGGTGTGCCCACGCAGAAGGCCACCGCATCGGCAATGGAGTGATTCACATGAATCAGCTCCACGGTAAAGCAACCGGCCTTGATCACATCCCCGGGCTGGTGCGTAACCAGCTTGGTCTTGGCCAGCAGGTCATGTTCCTCTAACTTCAGCTTGACCAAACCCAGCGTAAGGGGCGTTCCGTGTACCGGCGCATTGACCGCCTGCAATACATAGGGCAGTGCGCCGATGTGGTCTTCGTGTCCGTGGGTGATAAAGAAGCCCTTGAGCTTACTCTTGTTTTTGACCAAATATGTCACATCGGGAATCACCAAATCCACGCCGTACATATCGTCCTCAGGAAAGCCCAAACCGCAGTCGATGACAATCATGTCCTTGCCGTATTCCAGCACCGTCATGTTCTTGCCGATCTCATTCAGACCCCCAAGGGGAATAATTTTCAGTTTTTCTGCCAAATAATTCAACTCCTTATGTAAGTAGTAATTTCTGTATTATGTAAACCGCGCTCTGTGGATGCAACTCTGTAGGGGCGATTCATGAATCGCCCGCCTATAAAATGGTTCGGATTCGCCAAAAATTATGTGACAAAACAAAATTTTGAGCCGCGCGGGAGGTTCGTGAACCTCCCCTACAATGATTTTTTGACAGTCCGGGGAACGACCTGTGCGTCATTCCCCGCAGAATCTACCGCAATGCCATACCATCTGCGTACAGTATACCACAAATTTTCTGCGAAGTATACATTTTTTTGAAAGAGGAAAAATTCAGGTAGAAAAAAAGGAAAAACTCTGTTATAATATAGTATCATCATAGAGAGGAGTTCCCTCGGTATGAATAAAAAGCTGCGCCGTCTTCTGCAACCCAGCATGATTCTGTTTTTCGCCGTTCTGCTTCTGTTCGGCGTAGCCGCCTTGGCTCTAAAGCAGTATTATCTGGGAATTGCAGAACTGGTCATCACCTTCGTTCTGCTTCTCTCCTATCGGCTGAAAAACAGCAGCAACCGCCGTCAGCTTACAGAGTATGTGCAGGACAACAACGAAATGCTGAATCGTACAGAGGGCAGTGAGGTTCCCTTCCCCCTCGCGCTGATTCAGCTTACCACGGGCAAACTGTTTTGGTATAATCAAGCCTTCCGCGAGCTGACGCAAGTGCCGGACACCTTGGATGCCCCCTTGGTCGAGGAGCTGTTGCCCGGCTTCAAGCTGGATTGGCTGAAATCCGGCGGCAAAGCAGCTCCCACCGATTTGCGTGTCAACGGGCGTCGCTTCCATGTCAACGGAAGTCTGCTGACCGAGGAAAAGCTGGCCATGCTCTACCTGCAGGATCAGACGGAGTTGTTGCAAGTGCGGGACGAGTATGTGCGCTCCCGCCCTGTGATGGCGATCATTCTGATCGACAACTATGACGAGCTGACGAGCAACCAATCGGACACTGCCGTTTCCGTTCTGAATGCCGAGCTGCACGCCAAAATCAGCGAATGGGCAGACCTCTACAACGGTCTGCTGCGAAATTTGGAGCGCAACCGCTACCTGCTTCTGCTGGAAGCCTGTGACTTGGCCTCCATAATGGAGCACAAATTTGAGCTGCTGGAGAGCATCCGCAGCGTCACCAATTCCAACGGCATCGCCGCCACCGTGTCCATCGGCGTGGGCAAGGACGGTTCGGATTTTCGGGAAAACTACAGCTTTGCCACCCTGTCCATCGACATGGCACTTTCCCGCGGCGGCGATCAGGCAGTCATCAAAGACCGCCTCGACTTCAGCTTCTTTGGCGGGCGTATGCGGGCAAGCGACCGCTCTGACACGGTTCGTTCCCGCTCCATCTCCTCCACCCTGTCCCAGTTAATCACCCAGTCCGAGCAAATTTTCGTCATGGGTCACAAAATGGCGGATTTGGATGCCCTTGGTGCCGCCGTCGGCATCTGCTGTCTGTGCCGCAAGCAGGGCAAGAACGCCCATATCGTCATCGATTTGGAGCGCAATGCCTCACAAGCCATGATCAGCAAGCTGAAAACCAGCCCTGATTACAAGGATTGCTTCCTGTCAGGTCAGGATGCCTTGGTGGCAGCCGATTCCAGAAGCCTTTTGGTGGTGGTGGATACCAACCGCCCCGATCAGGTGGAGTGCAAACCCCTGTTGGAATCCATCCGCAGTGTCGTGGTCATTGACCACCACCGCCGTGCGGCGGATTATATCGAGAAGCCCGCCCTGTCACTCCATGACACCCGTGCCTCCTCCGCCTCGGAGCTGGTGACGGAGCTGCTGCAATACGCCGTGGAGCCCAAGGACATCAACCCCTTGGAGGCCGAGGCACTTTTGGCGGGTTTAGCACTGGATACCAAGAATTTTACTGTCCGCACCAACAGCCGCAGCTTCGAGGCAGCCGCCTTCCTGCGCAGTCTGGGTGCCGATACCGTCGAAGTAAAGAAGCTCTTCCAGAGCGATTTGCGTTCTACCGTTGCCCGTTACAAAATCATTCAAGCCGCCCGCATGTACCACAATACCATTGCCATCGCCGCCTTGGATTATACCGTCAGCCGCACCCTTGCGGCGCAGGCGGCAGATGAACTGCTGAACATCACAGGCATAGAGACCTCCTTCGTCCTCTATCCCCAGGATGATCAGACCATTATTTCCGCCCGCTCCATCGGAGAAGTGAATGTACAGATCATATTGGAGGCTTTGGGCGGCGGCGGCAACGCAGCCACCGCAGGAGCGCAGGTAAAAAACAAGGCTGTGGAGACCACCCTTGACCTGCTTCTGCGATCCATTAACAAGTATTTTGAACCATAGGAGGGAAAATCCATGAAGGTTATTTTATTGCAGGATGTCCGCGGAAAGGGCAAGAAAGGGCAGCTGTTGGAGGTTTCCGACGGCTACGCCCGTAACTTTATGCTGCCCCGCAAGCTGGCGGTGGAAGCCACTGCCGACAGCATCAACACCATGCGCATGACCGACAAGGCCAATCAGGAAAAGCGTCAGAGAGAGCGGGAGGAGGCCTTTGCCACTGCCACCAAGCTCAAGAATCTCACCGTCACCGTCAAGGCCAAGGGCGGCGGTGCAGGCCGTCTGTTTGGTTCCGTCACCACGCAGGAAATCGCTGAGGCACTGCAAAAGGAGCACAACATCACCGTAGACAAGCGGAAGATCGTTCTGGACGAAACCATCAAGACCGTAGGCCAGTATACCGTTAAGTGCAAGCTGGGCTATGAGATCACCGCCGACCTGAAGGTCAAGATCGAAGAACTATAAGACTGTATTCGGGAGGTGTCCCATGGACGACCTGTTTTCCCGTCAAGCGCCCCACTCTTTGGAGGCCGAGCAGTCCGTTCTCGGCTCCATGCTCATCGACAGCCGTTGTGTCAACGACATCATCGGACTGGTGCGCCCCGACGACTTTTATTTACAGACAAACAAAGAAATATACGAAACCATCTATGAGATGTTCAGCTACTCACAGGTCATTGACCCTGTGACGGTGCTGGATAAAATGCGCGAGCGTGGAGTATTTGACGAAAACACCTCCACCAAGTATCTCATGCAGCTCATGGAGATCACCCCCACCGCCGCCAATGCCAAACGCTACGCCCAGATCGTCCATGACAAGGCCATGCTGCGCAACCTTTCCGGTGCTGCATCGGACATCGTGGAAACGGTCTACGAGGGAGTGGGTACGGCGCAGGATATTTTGGAAGCTGCCGAAAAGCGCATCTATGCGGTACGGCGAGGCAATTCCAACGATTCTTTAGAGCATATCGGCACCGTGCTGTTGAAGGTCTTTGACCGCCTGACAGAGCTGAGCGAATCAGGCAGTGACATCTCCGGTCTGTCTACCGGTCTGCGGGATTTGGATAAA
This sequence comes from Faecousia sp., assembly GCA_045595645.1. Taxonomy (GTDB): domain Bacteria; phylum Bacillota; class Clostridia; order Oscillospirales; family Oscillospiraceae; genus JAZOXB01. The sequence goes on along the minus strand of JAZOAV010000025.1, from coordinate 1,501 downwards.
TTCCTCAGCGGTCTGAACAAATCGGACTTGATGCTTTTGGCGGCCCGTCCCGGTATGGGCAAAACCTCTCTTGCCCTGAACATCGCCCTGAATGTGGCGAAAAAATACCCCAAGCAGACCGTGGCATTTTTCTCCCTGGAAATGTCGAAGGAACAGCTTGTCACCCGTCTGCTGTCTAACGAGAGCTTTGTAGACAACAAAAAGCTCACCACCGGTCAGCTCAGCATCGACGAATGGACAAAAATCGGCATTGCTTCCTCTGCACTTGCGCAGACGGATATTCGGGTGGACGACAACCCCTCCCTGTCCGTTGCGGAAATGAATGCCAAGTGCCGCCGTTTGGATCACTTGGCTCTTGTGGTCATTGACTATTTGCAGTTGATGACCTCCGCAGGCACCAAAACCTCCGGCGGTGAAAACCGTCAGCAAATCGTCTCCGACATTTCCCGCTCCCTGAAAATCATGGCGAAGGAGCTGAATGTCCCCGTTTTGTGCCTTTCTCAGCTCTCCCGTGCCAACGAGAGCCGTACGGACAAGCGTCCTATGCTGTCGGATTTGCGAGAATCCGGTGCCATCGAGCAGGATGCGGACGAAGTCCTGTTTATTTATCGGGAAGATTACTATAATAAAGATACAGAGAAGCAGAATGTAGCGGAAGTGATCGTTGCCAAGAACCGCCACGGCGAAACAGGCACGGTAGAGCTGCAATGGCTGCCTCAGTTCACCACCTTTGCCGACAGGGAGTGGCGCCACAATGAAGGCTGAGCTGCTTGCCTTCTGTCGGCAGGAGAAGCTGTTCTCCCACGGTGAACACATCACCTGTGCCATCTCCGGCGGTGCCGATTCCACCGCACTGCTGCACTGTCTGCACACGCTGAAAACCGACCTTGGCATCACCCTTTCCGCCGCCCACTTCAACCACCAATTACGGGGCAAAGAATCCGAGCGGGACGAAGTCTTTGTGCGGAGCCTCTGCGCCGAATGGAATATTCCTCTTGTCGTAGGGCGGGAGGATGTGCGTGCCTATGCAAACACGCACAAGTTAGGCTTGGAGGAGGCAGCCCGACAGTGCCGCTATGCCTTTTTGGAGCGACAATCGGGTCTGATTGCCACAGCCCACAACGCCGATGATAATGCAGAAACCCTGCTTCTGCATCTGCTGCGGGGCAGCGGTCTGCGGGGCTTGTGCGGCATCCCACCCAAGCGCGGGCGCATCATCCGTCCTCTGCTGGGCATCTCCCGTCGGGACATTTTGTCCTATTTGCAGGCCGAAGGGCTGACATGGGCAGAGGATTCCAGTAACGCCACCGACAGCTACCGCCGCAATCGCCTGCGGCACAGCGTCCTTCCCCTGCTCTACGAGGAACAGCCCCAGCTCCATCGGCAGTTGGAACGCATGACAAGCTTGTTGCGGCAAGAGGATGCCTATTTGGACGAGCAAGCCGCCCTGCTTCTGCAAAATAACGGCGACGGCTGGGCTGTCTCCCCCCTTGCCCAAGCC
>JAZOAV010000024.1:0-6455 GCA_045595645.1 Faecousia sp. | reverse complement strand
CAAACAGAGGGGGCGGTAAAGATGGCGATGCAACGGCAGACCAAACATAAAGTGCTGATTGCGTTTGGCGTGACAGCAATCGTGGTGCTGATGATCATGTTTGCCCTTTCCGGCGGCAATTTGGCACTTCTGAAAAGCCTTTTTACAAATGATTTCACCAATGAAGAGCTGAGCAATGAGCTGAAGGGCTTTGGTTGGCGTGGCTATATCGTGATTACTGCACTGGCGACCTTGCAGGTGGTTTGTACATTTTTGCCCGCAGAGCCTGTACAGGTGCTCGGCGGATTTACCTTTGGCTTCCCCGTGGGACTCTTGTGCTGCATGCTCGGCGTGCTGCTGGGCAATACGCTGATTTACATGCTTCAAAAGACCTTCGGTGATGGGTTCAGAGGATTTTTCGTTAAAAAGCTGAATCTCAATTTAGAGAAAATCGCCAACTCCGGCAAAGCCGTCGTGATTATATTCATTCTCTACTTTCTCCCTGCGATTCCCTATGGAATGATTTGCTTCCTCGCGGCGAGCATAGGAATGCCTTATCGCCGCTATATCGTCGTGACGGGATTGGGTTCACTGCCCTCTGTGTGTATCGGCGTTGGGTTGGGCTACATGGCGATTGTGTCCCAAACAATCGTGTCCCTATGCGTGTTTGGAGTGCTGGTTCTGTTGCTGCTCCTTATGATTTGGAAGAAGGAACTGCTGTTCTCCAAGCTGAACGGATATGCCGATAAGCATAAAAAGATTCCCAAAAACAAGGTGCAGGATGTCAATGGTTTTTTGTTGACGCTTTTATACTATGGGGTTCGGGTGTTGCTGTTTCTGCGCGGCGTGCAGATCAAGACAGTGAATAAAATCGGCAAACCGGAGCAACCGGCCATCGTTCTTTGCAATCATGGCTCTTTTATCGACTTTGCCTATGCTGCGGTCTTGCTGCGGAAACACAAGCCCCATTTCATTGCGGCAAGATTGTATTTCTACAACACCTATTTGGGCTGGCTTCTGCGAAAAGTGGGGGCATTTCCAAAGAGTATGTTTGCAATGGATATGGAAAATGCCAAAAACTGTCTGGAAGTGCTGAAAAAAGGGGAGATCCTCGCTATGATGCCCGAAGCACGCCTTTCCACTGTCGGATGCTTTGAGGATATTCAAGGCAGTACCTATTCCTTCATCAAGAGATCCGGTGTCAATGTTTACACCATAAAAATCGACGGGGATTATCTTGCTGACCCCAAGTGGGGAAAAGGCTTGCGCCGCGGCGCGGTGGTAGAGGCTGAGCTGGATATTTTATTCACTGCAGAGCAGATAAAAACCCTTTCTTTGGAACAGGTGCAGCAGGCTGTAGAGGAGCGGCTGTTTTACGATGAGCTCCAATGGCTGCAACGGCGTCCCAAAATCCGCTATCGTTCGCGACATATGGCAGAGGGTTTGGAGAATATCCTGTCTGTCTGCCCGCGTTGCAACGGAAGGCATACTATCACCACCAAAAATGATAAGGTCTTTTGTGAAAACTGCGGGTATTTGACCTCGCTGAACGATCGATACGGTTTTACAGGCGACTTCCGCTTTGCAAATTTTGCCCGATGGTACGATTGGCAAAAGACGCTTTTGGAAAGGGAAATTAGCGAAAAGAAAGACTATGCCTTAACTTCCGAAGTGGAGCTGCGGCTGCCCGGTAACGGCAAGGGCTTGACGCGGCATGGCGGTTACGGTGTTTGCACTTTGAATCGTGAAGGGCTTGTATACTCCGGCACGAAAGACGGAGAAACCGTAGAGCTTCGCTTTTCTATCCAACGCGTATATCGTCTGCTGTTCGGAGCAGGGGAGAATTTTGAAATCTACGACGGTACGCAGATTCAGTATTTTGTGCCGAAAGAGAAGCGTTCTGCCGTGGATTGGTATATGGCGTCCATGATTTTGCACGACATGGTTGCAGAGTCTGGCAAATAAGGAGGAATTCTTATCCTTACGAAAGAGAGAACGAAAAAGGAACAGGCTTACTCCAATATCAACATCCGTTCCTTTGTGATGGTTGCGGCACTGCTGCTGGCGATCCTGTTTTTCTGCGGGTCTTTGTCCTATTTTATCCCGCAGGGCGCATTTGAAACCGATGGAAACAACAACATTATCCCCGGCACCTACCAAAAGGGAGAGATGGAAGGCATCGCGCTATGGCGGGTGTTTACGGCACCGATTCGGGTGTTTGCCTCTGAGGATGCTGTTACCATTATTGTCATCAGCGTATTCCTGCTGGTGATGAGTGGTCTATTCAATCTGCTGGACAAAACCGGCGGCATTAAAACCTTCATCGTCTATATCATGCGCCGCTTGCGTGGGCAAGGGAATTCCGTGATTTGCATTACGGTGCTGATCTTTATGCTCTTCGGAAGCCTCTTTGGTATGTTTGAGGAGCTGGTGACGCTGCTTCCCCTGATTGTTGTGTTCATGCTTTCTATGAATATGGATACCATGATCGGCTTAGGCACCTGCCTGATGGCGGCGTGTTTTGGCTTTTCCACTGCTATCACGAATCCCTTTTCCGTTGGAACGGCGGCGCAGTTGGCGGGCATCCATGTGTCCTCCGGCGCGTGGCTCAGAGTTGTCTTTTTCTGTGTTGTATATTTGGTCTTGTGTGCATTTTTGTTGTGGTATTTGCAAAAGATTCGCCGCAATCCCCAAGTGTCACCCACCTATGAGGCTGACAGGAATCGCCGTCAAGGTCTGATGGATCAGACAGAGGATGCCACTTCGGATCAGAAACGAATTTTTCGGATTTATGCCGGCTTCTTTGCGATACAGGGCCTTCTGCTGGTAGCAATCGCCTGCATACGGGCGATCTCCGGCTTTGCCATTCCCATTTTGGCTGTGAGCTTTTTGAGTTCCGGCATGGTTGCGGGACAGCTTGTATGCAAGGACTTCCGAAAGGTGCTGGGCTGTTTTGGGCAGGGTGCTGTAGCTATGCTTCCTGCGGTAGCCATGATCGCTCTGGCATCTTCTGCGAAGCTGGTCATGGTGGAGAGCAATATCCTGCATACCGTGATGCACACCGTTCTCGGTCTTCTGACAGGAAAGGGCAAGTTTCTTACGATTCTGCTGATCTACGCCCTGATTCTGTTTTTGCAGCTTTTTATCGGTTCGGCTTCGGCAAAGATTTTCTTGGTCATGCCCATTGTCTTGCCGATCACCAACGCTTTGGGTATTTCACCTACGCTGGTGATTTTGACCTACTGTATGGCTGACGGATTTACGGATGTGGTTTTGCCCACAAATCCGGTGCTGCTCATTGGCCTGTCGATGGCAAATGTGTCTTATTGGAAGTGGCTGAAATGGACTTGGAAGCTGCAACTGCTGCTCTTTGTCATTTCCGTGCTTGTCCTGCTGTTTGGTGTCGCCATTGGCTATTGATGCATAAAAGAGGTTTCGCACGACTTGGTGCGAAACCTCTTTTTATGTGTTTGTCAGACGGCGGCAGGCGGCGGCCAGTTCTTTGAGTGTGCTGCAGCAAATCATAGTACACAGGGCGTTGAAGGTCTGTACGCTTCGCAGGTGCTTCCAGTGATTTTTGGGGATGGGATTGAGCCAAATTAACCGTCCTGCCTGACATTTGGCATTTTGCAGGGCCGCAATCGCCCGTGGTTGGTCAATGGTTTTTGTGTCTGAGAGAATCAGTAGGGTGGTGGATTGATTCAGAACGCTGGGTTTTCGGGAGCACAAGCCCTCCAGCGCCGTCCCCAAATCCGTGCCCTTGCCGTAAATGCCGCATTCTCTCACATAATTTCGGAACAAGTCCATGTTTTGCAGACTAAAGGGATCCGCCTCGAATAGCTCCTCCGAAAACAAAAATACTCTGGAGCTGTCGGAAACCTGATTGAGATTTTGAATGAAACGCAGAGCGAACTCGGAAAACTGCATCATAGAGCCGGAGACATCGCAGAGCAGTACCAAATGCTTTGGGCGGCTGGGCTTCTTTTTGTAGCGCAGACGGTAAAAGCTGCCGCCGGTCTCCAAGCCTTTTCGGATGGTACGGCGAAAATCTAATTTACCGCTTCGCCCGCTTTTCTGTCGCTTAGCGGTAAGCTCTCCGTTGATTTGTCGGGAAATGGTCTGAATGATGGAGATGGCCTTGGGGATTTCCGTGTCGGAAAATTTGGAGATTTCTCGATACAATAGTCCCAACTCCGGATCGGCGGCTTGACAGCCGATGGCCGCATCCTCCATGCGTAGCTGCTGCTCAAGTAGTGCCTTGGTAAAGACGGTTTGAATAAAATTGGAATAAAGCCCCGGATGTCTCTGGGAGCTTTCCTGATAGCGTTGGGCAAAGCGCTCCAATTTTTCCCGTTCTTCCTCGGGTAGGGAGGCATAGGCATACTGCTGTTCCTCCGTTAAGTTCTCAGCTTGTCCGCTCTTTTGCAGTGCCTCCATGTTTTCCCGTACCTTTTGCTCCTGCTGAGCCTTTTCCTCGGCTTGTTTTCGCATTTTCTCTTCTGAGATAAAAAAGCCGTCGAATACATGGTCAAAGGAGTGCTGTTCCTCTCGGGATTTGGCGTACACGGTTCGCAGAGCGGTTTTTACCTGCTCCCGATCCTCCATTCCCAAGGCAACGAGAATTTGACAGGCGTCAGCCGTTTCTTTCGGGCTGACAGATAAGCCCTCCAGCCGTAGCATTCTGGAAAAAGCGGACAATTTTTCCAGATATACCCTCGGCTCAACCATGGTGATGGCCTCCGCAATGTCCGTTACAGCTTTGGCTTTCCTCCAAAATCGCCATATCCTCGCTGTTTTTCAGGATGAATCCCGCGGTCTGCCGCAGTGCGTCCGGTGTCAGCTCCCGAATTCCCAGTGCATCCAAGGCAGAAGCCCAGTCCAAAGTTTCTGCAATGGAGGGCTTTTTCAAAATGGCTTCGTTGGAGCGGAGCTTTTGCACCGTCACGGCAACCTGTGCGCAGAGCCGATCATCTACATGGGGGAGCTTTGCCTTCAAAATGGCCAGCTCCTTCTCTATGTCGGGGTACTGAATATAGAGGTATGCGCACCGACGGCGCAGAGCTTCACTCAGAGGTCTTGCGCGGTTAGAGGTCAGAACGACAAAGGGGACAGACTTGGCACGAATGGTACCTACCTCGGGAATGCTCACCTGCATTTCGCTGAGCAGTTCCAAAAGAAATGCTTCAAACTCTTCATCCGCCTTGTCAATTTCGTCAATCAAAAGCACCACAGGCTTTTCGGAGCGAATGGATTGCAAAAGGGGACGCTCCAGCAGGTATTCATCGCTAAACAGGCTTCGTGTCAGCTCGTCCTTGTCCTGATTGCCCATATTGACCTGAATCGACAGAAGCTGCTTCTGATAGTTCCATTCGTACAGAGCCTTGCTCTCGTCCAAACCCTCGTAGCACTGCAGACGCACCAAATCACGGTTCAGGGCAGATGCCATCACCTTGGCAACCTCCGTCTTGCCAACACCTGCGGCTCCCTCAATAAGCAATGGCCGTCCGAGCTGTAAGGCAACAAAGAGCACGGTTGCCAAAGTATCGTCGTAAATATAACGGGCTTCATCCATTTTCTGTTTTAGTTCTTCAATCTTCATCCTTGGCCTCCTTGATGTTTCTGTTTGCATTATAATCGAAAACCGCCCAAATAGCAAGAGCAGACAGTCAAGTAGGTATATCATAAATCAAGCTTGCCGCAAGTAACGCTATTATCCGGAGTGAATAATAGTATTACAGTATCACACATGGGACGGGAGACCCGTCCGCTACGAAATCAGCGGAATAATATTGATTAGGGAATGTCTAATTTCATGGGAAAAGTATGAGTTAGGCTGTCGCCTTTCATCGTAGATACAGCGAGACGACTCCCCCTATGAGAACTATTTGCATGATTGTTGCAGCAAACGGATTTTAATGTTGAAATACTGTTCCTGAAAATGGGTCAGCTCTGCAATCTGTTCTTCGGTAAATAAAACACCCTCGGGTGCCACGACCCATTTATCCTCGATATCATTTTCTCGGTGAATGACGGCAATGACCCGACCGGTAAATTTGGAAATAGGCTCGTTGACACCTAAAATATAAGCGTCTTGTTCCTCACCGTCTGCCGCCATCGTTCCTTCGATGTAGCCGTAATTGACAGGGTAGTACATGCTCGGATGCTGCGGATGATAGCTGCCCAAGGGCCTGTCAACCGTCACTGTAACGATAGAACCAATCATCATGTGTCCTCCTTTGCGGTTTGGTAAGAAGTGATAAGTATTGGCACATTTCAATGATGCATCGCCTGACGGCGACATGATGTTATGTTCCACATAATGATGTTGCTCCCGTTGGTCGCAATGATGCGATGTTTGCTCAAAAACATTAGCGAAGCGACATCATTTACGAAGTAAACATCATTGTGTAACAACATCATTTGCCGAAGGCAAACATCATTTGAAAAATCCCTCTTTTGTCGTAGACAAAAGAGGG
>JAZOAV010000023.1:0-2893 GCA_045595645.1 Faecousia sp. | reverse complement strand
TTTTATAGCACCGAAGGTGCGTCAAGAATTTATGAGACGGGATTTTGCAATTTTCTATTCCAAAAATTGCAAAATCGCAACGCTTTTTGCGTTGCCTTTCTGATAGAAATCAAACATTTCTATCAGAAAGCAGTATTACATGTCAAAAATACAGAATTTTACGGAGAGGATCAATCTTGCGGGGCAGATTCTACAGGATTGATCAAAGCAAATTCCATATACACCGGATTGTGATCGCTGTAAACAAAGCCCTCGTCCATAGTATACACGGTTTTCAGCTCCACATTGGGCGACAGGATGAAGCCGTCGATAATATAGAACTGTGTATCGGAATTTCTCGGGTCGTAGGCTTCATTGAGCAGACGGCAGGTGGGGCGGCGATCGTCGTAAGCATACTGCCAGCCGTCCTTCAGAGGCTTCAGCTCGCCGGGTGTCCAGAAGTCCTTGTCCAGCAGGGGATATTTGTCCGTTGCATTGGGGAAGCTCTGGTTGAAATCGCCGCCGGCAATGACAAAATTCCCCTTTTCGTACTCAGCCTGCATCAGCTCCATGAGCTGTTTGGTCTGCGCTCTGCGGGTGGCATCATCGGAATAGGCCTCCAAATGGAGGTTGATGAGCACCAATTCCACCGGCTCCTGTCCCTCAGCCACCAGAATGGGCAGACGGGACACCAGCAGACAACGCTTGAGCTGGGCGACCCGCTCGGGCCACTCGAACTGGTTTTTCAGGCTGTAACGGGTAGCGGAGTGGATATCGTAGCGGCTGTAGGTAGCCAAACCGGAATGCACCTCACCCATGGGTGTTGTAAAGGGATAGGGCACAAAATCACAGGAATAATTCAGCGCAAAGCGGCTTTCGTAATCCTTCAGCGTGTTTTCGTATTTCAGCCACTGGTTTTGTTCAAAGCTGCGCTTGGAGTCCGTGTCCACCTCCTGCAACAGCAGGAAATCCACATCAGATTCGCTCAGAATTCGCTCAATCCCGCTCATATTGTCCAAAACGGTCTCTTCTGACTCAGGATTCACCCCTTGTCCTCCGTCCATGAAGAAGTCAGCATCCTCGCCCAAGCCGCCGTAGCCCGTGTTGAAGCTGATCATACTATAGGTTTTTCCAAAATCCACTTGGGAAAGGGCGTTTACACTGCCTCTGTCGGCATTTTCCGCATAGGCGGGGGAGTATTCCGTCACCGTCAGGTAGCCCAGCAAGCCCGCCGCCAGCACCGCTGCGGCCAGGGCGACACCCAAGGCCATGCGCAGAATAAAACGGGTGCCATACCACACGATATGCCAGGGAGAGGTCTTTTTCCGCTTGGGCTGGGGCACCACCGTAGCCTTCATCGGCTCCGTGGGCTGGGGGATTTCCTCGGGAACGATGGGCTGCAGCTCCCCTGTGGTTGGAAGAAATGCCTGCGTTTCCCCGTTGTTTGCGGTCTTATGCGATTCCATAGCACCGCCTCCTTTTTCTCTGTTGTACACTATTATATATGGATCCATTTTCGAGAAGTTATTCTATTTTACCACAATTTCAGCCACTTGGCAACAGGGAATCTGCGGAAAGGAGCAAGGCAGACAATTTTTGGGCAAAATAAGCGGCAGAGCGCAATGCTTGTTCCTGCGTGTTCCCCGCCGCACCTACCTCCAAAAGCAGAGAGTAGGGTGTCATATGTTCGTTGTAGCGTGCAGAGCGAAGGCTGATATCTCGGAACAAATCGGGCGCAGATTCGCCGATATATGCCTGTAATTTCACCGCAAAAGCAAGATTTTCCTCCCAATTTGGATGGGGCAGCTCCTCCGTATCCGTGCCCATGACCAGTAAAAGCTGCGCCGCTTCTTCACCGTTCAGGATGGTGGTCATGGCACGCTGGGAGCCGTCGGCATTTTCCACCGCATCCCGATGCACATCAATGACCATGCAAATCTCGGGGAATTCCTGCATATACTCTGCAATGACCCCCTCGACCCGCTCGTAGGCATCGCTGTAGCCATATGCGTCATGTAAAGTGGTATCGTGGAGGGTGCGAATCCCCGACTGATTCAGAATTTCCGCAATTTTTGCACCAACGGAAAGCATATTTTCCGTGGGCTCCTCGCTGCGGTAGTCCCCCGTGTCGGCGTAAGCCTCCGTGGCGTGGGTATGGAGAATCAGCACCGTGGGCTTGTCCGTCCTGAGAAAGGCAAAGGGCCTCGCCAAAAGGGCGGGGATGTCGTATTCCGCCGCGGAGCGGTTATCGATGCGCACAAGAGAGGCATCAAAGGTCAGCGGCTCCCGACGGGCAGGCGGCTTTTGGTAAAGCATGACCGCATATTTGGGTGCTGCGGAGGTGACCGCAGACAGGGTTTCCCGTTGGGTCAGCACAGCCGCCGTGCGAAAACAGCAGGCCGTGAACAGCAACGCGGCGCAAAGCCACCGTATCTGCCACTGTTTCTTCGTTAAAGTCTCCATGTGCGTTCCTCCTTCGTAAATTTATTCTTTATGCTTTCACGCAGGTACCACCGATTTGACACCATGTCAGTTCTGCGCACCATCTACCGTTGCGCTTCGCACTTGCCCCCCCTTTTTTCAAGGGGGAATCAAAGGGGGGGTGCCTGTGCAGGCACCATCAAAAAAGATATGAATTGACACTTCGTGTCATGAATTGATGCTGACGCATCATGATTTCTCGCTGCGCTCCATGAATTGCATTGCAGCCCCTATGCGCCGCAGCGCAATTCATGGCGAAGCCAATTCATGATTGCCTGCAATCAATTCATGCGCCGCAAGGCTGCAATTCATTTTTCCACCCCCCTGTTTGAAATAGGAGCGATTGCCACCGGCAATCGGTTATCAAAATCGCTTCGCTATCCCCTTCAAAGGGGGGCTTGGTGCAGTGCGGTATTGATGGTGAAGTCGGGGG
>JAZOAV010000022.1:0-5176 GCA_045595645.1 Faecousia sp. | reverse complement strand
TTCCGCAATCGATTGGGACAACAATACCATTTCCATCATAGAGAGCCGTGTTACCGCAGGGAATGAAGTCATCGTCAAGTGCCCCAAAACCCAATCCGGTAAGCGTGATCTGATTGTTCCGGCTCACCTTATGAAGATGCTACATTTGCGTTATTCGTGGTATCTACAGCAAAAATTGCGCTTCGGAGGCGATTTCACGGATAGCAACTTGGTCATCTGCCAGCCCAACGGCAAGCCGTACCATCCCGATCACTTCGCAAAGAAATTCCGCAAGCTACTAAAAGATCATGGTCTCCGGAAGATCCGCTTCCATGATTTAAGACATACCAATGCTTCCTTGATGATCGCCAGCGGTATCGATATCAAAGTTGCACAGCAGAGATTAGGCCATTCTGATGTAACTACTACACTGAACATCTATAGTCATGTCCTGCAACGCTCCAACCAAGAAGCCGCAAACACCCTCGACGCTCTGATTTTCAAACAATCCGTCAATCAATGACCCATAGGATAGGATAAGTAAGTATAGGACATAAAGAAAGAACATTTGCCCGCTGCGCGTCAAATGTTCTTTCTTATCTTTAATGTTATCACAAATTTCTAGAAATGCACACAAATCACAGTGCTTATGGAGCTTAATCATTTTTTCTTGGCCCAAGAAATTTATCGCCATTTAAGTGAATCATATGGTCGGGCGTTTCTGCAATCCAAACCTCTGTTTCCCATGCCAAGTTTTCAGAAAACTTTTTATATGTTTTAAAGTCAGGGAAGGCTATTTTTATCATCGGTTCTATCAACAGTTTGTTCTTGATTTTAGCAGGAAAGGTGTATCTCTTCCTTTATCTCTCCCCTAATTGTTCTGTATATGACATATTGTAAATTTCGCAAGGGATTCTTGTATTAATTGTGTATACAGGCTATTTTCCTCTTTCTTCGCTCTCAGTCATCTCTCCAAAGAGGATCCGCAGATAGTCACGACGGCCATATAGGATACGGTCTACATAGATATCGTTTTGGGAGATACGATAGAATATCATGTAGTTTCCGCTAACAATGTAGCGGTAATCTGTTTCTGCGTCTGTGATAGAGAACAGCTTAGCTCCAAGGGAAGGAAACAACTCCAAAAAGAAAATTATACTGGATACAACATATTTTCGACGCACCCGAAAGGCAGGCAGTTTATTGCATTTGCCGCGGAAAGAATTTGCGTTTCCCCAAATTCTTTCCGATGCAGAGGCAAATGTGAAATGCAATTTCACAGCTTCTAGCAAAAAGGATAGAAATTCAAGTTTTTCGTGATATAATGCAAGGGAAGATTGGATAAAAATTCGAAAGGAGGTGCGGTGTTTGTTAACTGCTTACGGGATCACCACCCTTGTTTCTTTGTGTATGGTGGGTTTGTGTGTCATTGCGGATAAGAAGCGGGACATTTGGCTTTTACTTCTGTTTGTATCCGTTTGTATATGCAATCTGGGCTATTTTATGACGGCACTATCGAAGGACCTTTCAGATGCGCTGAATTCCAATCGTATTGCCTACTTGGGAAGTGTGTTCCCTTACGGACAGTGGTGCTGGTACGCCTATTATACTTCCATGATCCTGATTCCACAGTTGTGCGTGTATGCCGCAAATCACATCGGAAAGCCGGAGAACTACCGTCTGCCTAAGACATGGCATTTGTTGTATGTTCCGTCCTTTCTTCTCATTGGCGGCATTCTCACCAACGATGTGCACTTTCAGACATTCGTTTTCACGCATGGGTATGAGATGGGCTGGAGCGTTTATGAGCATGGCCCCGTTTATTATTTGGGTGCTGTTTGGATCTTTGGATGTATCGCCATGATGATCGGGCTTATGATCAAGCGGTGCCGAATTCCCGGGCCTCAAAAAACAGTTTGGCTTCCCATCGCCATGCTGGGCATCGCCACCGTGTACTCCCTCGCGTATGCGGCCAACAGCGGTATTTTCGGCTTTATCGAAATGCCCGTTGCCCTCTGCTTTACGGTGGTTGCCATATGGGAAAGCAGTATCAAAACCGGGCTGATCCCTTCCAACAGCCATTATGACAGTCTTTTGCGTTCCTCCGGTTTGGGTATGACCGTGGTAGACGAGAGCTACACCATTCGCTATGCCTCTGCGGATGCGCTACCCCTCTCGCAGGAGGATATGACCTTGGCAGACGCACAGCTCGGCACGCTTTGGAAAGGGCTTCGTATCTCCAAGGCGCCTATCCGCAGTGGTCATGTCCTGTGGCAAGAGGATGTGTCAGATCTGATGGATGCACTGGAGGAGCTGACGGCTCTTCGTGAAGAGCTAGAAGGCGGCGGCTTATCCACTCTCCGCCGTTGCATTGAGCGAGAGGGCGGCACCATGACCGTTGACTCTGTTCCTCAATTCCGCCTTACCGTCAGTCTGCCCAAGAGCAAGGAGGATCGTTTATGACCCGTGTACTCATTGTAGAAGATCAGAGAATGGCGCAGAAAAACCTGATCATCGTCTTTCCCGATAAGTCTATTGCGGACGAAAACGGCTGATTTCATACAAAATTGCGGTCTCCCGTTCATCGGGAGACCGATTTTTTACGGAAAACTATTACTTATGATAGTGACTTTTGACAGAGGAACAGTAAAATAGAATATGAGAGGGGATGCCGATGGAGCCTGACCCTTGATTTTATAACATGAAAGGATGAGAACCATGAAAAGAATCTGTGCAATACTTCTGTGTGTGGCACTGATGTTTGGAATCCTCGTGCCCACGGCCTTTGCGGAAGATCCCGTGATGCTGCCCGTAAAGGGAAACACCCTCTTTATGGCAGAAGGACTTGAGTATGCCCATGTGCTGTACATCTTTCAGACTTCCCGTGAGGATCTGATCCCGGATATTGAGGGGTCTGCTCCCGGTCTTACAATTGAGGCACGGCTTCAGGGTACAAATTACTACTATCTTGTCATCGGCTCTCCCACTCAGGCGGGAAGCTATACCGTTACCTGTAACCTGTACGAGCGCGACGGAGTCACCTTGTACGATACCTGCAGCTTCGTGCTGAAGGTGCTGAGGTACGAGATCTCCAATGTCAGTCATACGGCCTTCTACAACAAGACCTACTCCTTTGAGCTGATAGACAGAACCAACACCGCCTTCCTCGCAACGGCAGTGGGTCTGGAGGAGACCGGTCTGGAATTGGTGGAAAGAGACGGGAAGTGGTTCGTGGAAGGAACGCCCGCCAAGATGGGCAATATCTCCTATACCGCAAGGCTCTACCGCGAAAATGAAAGCTATCGGGAGTTCCGCGTGACGCTCCGCGTGACCAATCCTCTCTCCGGCAGCTCTGTTGATGCCAAGACGGGAGAATCCTTCGTTCATCGGATCGACATTGTGGATGAGTATTATGCCGCTCATTCCTCCTACACCGTCATAAGCGGCAGTCTTCCCGCAGGCGTTTCTATTTCCGACTCTTCGGAGGGACTTAAAATCAGCGGCACGCCCACCGAGCCCGGTTCTTATGTGATTAAGCTCAATATCAACTTTGTGGACGGACAAAGCACCACCCACACCGTAACCATCCGCGTGAAATGCGGTCAGCATATCCCTGAGGATATGTGGTATGCTGACGATACGACCCATTGGCGTTTCTGTACCATTTGCGACAACGGTATTGACATGGGTGAGCATGTAGGCGGTGTTGCTACCTGCAATTCTCCCGCTATATGTGATATCTGCAACGAGGGCTACGGCAATACTGATCCGCAGAATCATGATATTTACGGCCGAGCCAAGGCAGATTGGGAGGAAAATTATCATACTCACCACAATCTGGTCTGCGATCTGTGCAGTGAGACTGTCGGCGAGGATGCTCATTCCTTTGGGCCTCTGACAGAGAGAAACACCCGCTACTGCATCGTCTGCTGGTATGAAACAGAGCCGGAGGGCGCAGAGCATACCTGCTCCGGCGGCGTAGCTACCTGCAATTCTCCCGCTATATGCGACATATGCGGTCAGCCCTACGGTGAGACTGATCCTGAAAACCACGATATCTACGGACGCATCAAGGACGAGGCGGATATCTATTATCATACCCATCACGACCTGATCTGCGATCTGTGCAGTGCCATCGTCGGGGAAGATGTCCATGATTTCGGACCTCTGACGGAGAGAAACACCCGCTACTGCATCGTCTGCTGGTATGAAACGGAGCCGGAAGCCGAAGAACATACCTGCTCCGGCGGTTATGCCACCTGCGTATCTCCCGCCATTTGCGACACCTGCAATCAGCCTTACGGCGATGTCAATCCCGAAAACCATGACATTTACGGCTACCCCAAGGCGGAAGAGGACCCCAATTATCACACGCATCACGATCTGACCTGCGACCTGTGCAAGGAAGTAATCCGCGAGGAGGAACACACCTTTGGTCCTCTCAACGAGAACAACGCCCGCTATTGCATCGTTTGCTGGTACGAAACGGAGCCTGCCAAGCTGGATGCAAATATTAAAATGAACCATGCGCTCAATTTGGCCAGCGATATTTCCATTAACTTTGCCATTGCCAAGAATCTGTTGGCAGGGTATGACATGGAAACGGTCTATGTGGAGTTCCTCTATGACCTGTACGAAGGCAATGAGGTCGTCGGCTCCGATGCGGTACAGGTAGAGCCCGTTCTCAGCGGAAGCTACTATTACTTTACCTTCGCCGGCGTGAATGCCACTATGATGAATAACGATATCCGTGCAACCTTCTACGGCGTGAAGGACGGGCAGGATTATATGTCCGCGACAGATGTGTACAGCGTTGCGACCTACGCCTACGCTATGATGGAGACCACCAAGGATGCCAAGCTGCTGACCCTGTGCGCAGACCTGCTCCGCTACGGCGCAGAGGCTCAGAGCTTCAAGAAGTATCGCACCGATGCTCTGGTAGATGCTGCCATGACCGATCAGCATAGAAGCTATCTCAGCGATACCGCTTCTTTGAGCTTCAAGACCACCGACAGCGAACTTGCGGACTTGGCAAATCCCACCATTACTTGGGTGGGCAAGACCCTCGACTTGGGCTCTAAGGTTGGCATGAAGTTCGTGTTCAACACCAAGAACTACACCTGCGATATTGCCAACCTGTCCATGAAGGTTTCCTACGCAGGCACCAACGGCGGGATCAAGACCGTCACCCTGACCG
>JAZOAV010000021.1:0-3777 GCA_045595645.1 Faecousia sp. | reverse complement strand
TTCCTTGATATCGAAAGCAAAGGCTTCTTCGTCCCCCTTGCGGTAGAAGTTGTGGAGAATCCGCAGACGGGCTTCTGCATCCAAAGCGGTACACTTGGAACCCAATTCCGCAAAGTGGGTTTTCAGTTCAGAACCTACACGGTGAAAAAATGCTCTTGCTTCCTCGATATCCTTCTTGTCTACCGTAACGGTAATCAGAAGTTCTCGGAGAACTCGGTTTGCATTGATGGTTTTATCCCGCAGGACATCGTTCATTTCGTCCCTGAACTCCTTCATTTCCTCTTCGTAGTTTGAAATCAGGAATTCCCGTTCAAAATCCACTCGATGAAGAGAATGGTTGAAGATCGTCAGCTTGGTCACAGCATTGCTGTCTAAGCTGTTGAGCAGTTCCGAATAGCTCAGGAACATGACTTCTTTATCTTTCTTGCCTGCGGCTTGATAGTTGATATCCGTGAAGGAGAATGTCATAGAATACTTGCCTCCCACACGGAAAATGCCATCCTTCCAGATGGCCTGCACGGGAATTACATCCCTTAAACATTGGGGAACACGATAGCGTTCCCTGCCACGCTTGAGCATGGCTTTGATAGATCGAATCACTTTGTTTTCGCCTCCTTCAGCATTTCATAATAGAGCGAGTTGTGCTTGACAAACAGCACCTTCGGTTCCAACAGTTCTGAACGAAACCATGCCCAAATGAACTGCTCTGCCGTCATGCCGTGGTAGGTAATGAAACCCATAACCGCAAAAGGTGCTGCACCGAGCACGCACATCCAACTGACGGTTTCGACACTGAAGCTGTCCTTCAGCAGGAAGTACAGCAAAACGGCAACACCCACTGCAGCAATCGAAAAAAAGAACTGTCGCATGGACAGTCCGAAAAACATAGTTTCATTGTAATTGCGAATTTCGCGGTTGATTTTTACTTCCAAATAAATTCCTCCTTAACAAAAAGAATCGCCACCTTTTTTCGATGACGATTCTGAGATATATTAGTGTTCGTTTGTAGGTCATTCCTTAATTCCCAAGATTTCTTCCGCTTGGCTTAGGGTGTAGGTTTGGGGATCGGTTTGCATTTGATTTTTGGCTTCTGCACAGCATCGCGAGTCATACTCATCCTCTATGCGTTCCAGAACACAAAGGTAAACATACTGCTCCACTGTCATGCCTGTCTGCATTGCGAGCTTCACAAGCGTGTCAAATTCAATTTTATCAAAAGAAACACTGACGTTTATAAAGATACTCCTTAGCTACACTTTTCATAAAAATGCTGGAATAAAGAATATGCCTGACATTAAGAAGATCATAACCGTCAATATCCATATGGATGTACACGAAAAGGATTCCAAAGAAGCAATTCGAGGAAACCCTTTCAAATAAACAATGGTTGCTCTGGGATGCAGGGTTCTCCTGCCTTTTTCCTCAGCACCCTGATAATAATATACCTTTCCCTTCACCTTGTAGGCATAGGTATATTCCGTGTACACAGGAATACGTCTTCTTTTGATCCAAACATTTCGATAGCTTTTGCTCTTGTGTAGCTCAGCAGATACCGCAATCCAGTGAGATTGGTTGCTACTGTATAGGCTCAAGCACAAAAAGCCGAGAGCGATTGCCAGAAATATTCCGCCAATGCATAAAAAAGCGATCACGATAATCCCTCCCTGCAAAAATATTATACTGGCAAGAATACAGAAAATCAAGACTGACTTAAATTTTATAAAGTGCTCTCTTGTTTTACAGACCCATCATTTCTCTGATAACTCTGTCCGACATTTTGACCGTACCTACCAAAACGAGCATGTTGAACACCAATTCGCCAATGTAGTTCCAGACCATTGTGGCAGGAGCTCCGCCTCCGATAGAAGGCGGTTCTTGTGCAAAAACAGAGAAAATGATGCAAGCCAATACGATAATGGCACCTTCTAAACAGACGGCACAGTAACCTTTTAGGAAAGATGTGCCGACACTTTGAGTAGACTCTGCCGCATAGGTGGACAGAGGGATCGGAGCGATGGCAGTGTACATATAGAGCTTAAAAAACCGGCCATACACACTGAGGATCATCACAAAGGAAATGACCCATACGAACAAGCCTCCGATCAAGGTAATCGCCCATAGAGGAATGGATTCAAAGAAACCGCAATCCTCGATAGCTGTTACCATCTCCGGTGGGAGAGTTACGGGCTGCGGTGCTCCGAAGCCTGCGGCTCCCATAATACGGCTGATCGTTCCCTGGATAATACTCAGCAGAGCCAGCATCAGCTCCATGCCGTAGGTGATTAAGGCTTTGGATAGTACAAAGCGGAAAAACAACTTTAGAGCGTGTTCAGGTCGTTTCAGCTCTGCGAAGGAACCGCAGGTACGCATGACACCGATCACAAAGAACAGCACCAACAAACCGTAGCCGATAGCCTGCAAGGTTCCGTGAATGGAAGCAATCACAGGCCAGATCGTTCCGCCCTTAAAGGTTTCGGGACTTTGGGTAATCAATGCCCAAATCTCAGCCAATTTCTCTGACCATGTTTCAAGGGCATTCTCCAAATTACCTACGATCCAGTTATCCGACATTTACTTCACCTCCTTGGGGGCTGTCCCGGTATCGTTGAGACAGCCCCCGTTTGTCGGAATTAACCGGTAATCAGAGACAGGATCTCTTTTGCAAAGGTAATGACAATACCGCCGGCTAAGGTCAGGAAACCGTTGGATCTCTGGGAGGGATCGTGGCTCTGGAAGGACAAGCCAACCTGAACGATGCCCCAGCCCAACAGGATCAGACCAACGGCACGAATCAAGCCGAAAATGAAATCGGACAGGTTGTTGACCACTGCCAAGGGATCGTCTGCGGCAAAGGCAGAAATGCTAAAGCATGCACACAGGATCATAGCCATGAGTGCAGACAGCAGAATGCGGCGCACACGATACGCACCATGCTCCACGCATTTCAGATGGAGTCTGCCGTTTTTCTTCTGAGTGTTCTTAGAGCCTTTCAAAGTTAATACCTCCGTTTTTTTCAATATGTTCTTCTAATTCTTCTTCGGTCAGGATCACGATGTCATCATCGTCATCAGAAATCGGAATGGCTTTCTCCAGCAGTTCCTCATCCTGAGAAAGTTCCGCAGAAGCAATGCTTATATTGTCCTGACCATGTTCATAGGGTTTTCCTTTCCCGTCTGTGGTGAACTCCACATTGGGATGCTTCAAAATGTCGTACTTCAAATCCATTACGGGATGTTCGCCTCGGATAAAGAGAATGGCATAACGGTTGTCCATCATCCGTACCTCATCGGGTGTCATTAGTTCACGGCCTGTGATCTGCAGATTCGTGGAATAGCTTCCGTTTCGTCCTCTTGTCCTGCCGTAGGAGTTGGTATCAATCGTTTCTTTGCCAAGTAGTTCACTAACATACTTGTGGCTCGATTGCTCGTTGCCGCCCAAATAGAGAAATTCGTCATGAGGTAAGCTTCGGAGCATCCTTCGGAAGAAGGATGCTCGTCCACTCCCTCCCAAACCGCACGTACATCTCTCGATGTATACGGCTTTCCGCTTATTATATTTGCGGTGTTAAGAATGAATCAGTGCATGACAATTCGGGCACACTACGATTGTTTTTCGTCTGCTCTTGCGCATAAGGAACTCCCAATCGCTGTTACCTTTCAAGTCCTTCAACTTTTTAACTTGGTGGATTTCAAGATTCCTACAGTTTTTACCGCACAGTTCACAGATATGTCGCTCTACACGTTGTTTCAATGTGTTGGTTTTCGCGTATTTGGTATA
>JAZOAV010000020.1:0-4291 GCA_045595645.1 Faecousia sp. | reverse complement strand
GCAGCTTCACGGTAACAAAGCCGTGCTCGCCGTAGGAGCCATCGTCGGTCATTAAGTACAGGTTATCACTGCAGGCACGGAACTCGTCTTCCAGAATGACGATGTCCTTATTACGGAAGCCAACAATGACATCCACCTCACAGCCGGCTTCCTTGAAAGCCTGTGCAGAGGGCAGAGCGATGGCACAGCCGACGCCGCCGCCGACCACGCAGACGCGCTTCTTGCCTTCCGTATCGGTAGCCTTGCCCAGAGGGCCAACAAAATCGCGGATGTAGTCGCCCTCGTTCAGAGCACCCAGCATCTTGGTGGACAGACCCACCTTCTGGAAGATGATGGTGACGGTTCCCTTCTCCCGATCGTAACCGGCGATGGTCAGAGGAACACGCTCGCCCTCTTCGTCGATGCGGAAGATAATGAACTGACCGGCTTTCGCCTTGCGTGCAACAAAGGGAGCCTCGATCTCCAGCAGGGTAACTGCGGAATTCAGCTCCTTCTTGCGTACAATTTTGAACATATTATTCATCCTTTCTAAATGAAGGTATTTCCTTGCCGTCTGACATTATAACACATTTCGGCCATAATTCAACCGAATTCTGCAAAAATTGGAAGATTCTCTTGAGAAATTTTTTCCCAATCGAAATATGAGATCAAATTCTCTGCCGCACAAGGGGCATTGTCAGGAAAAAAACCGGCCAAATGGGCCAATTTCCCTAAAATTTCCTCGGCACTGTAACGCAGGCGCAGAGCCCCCAAATCCAAATCCCGCTCCCGTTTGCTCAGACGGCGACCGTCGGGCGCAACCAAAAGAGGGACATGGTAGAATTCCGGCGCAGTAAAACCGAGAGTGCGGTAAAGCCAAAGCTGTCTTGGGGTAGAATCCAGCAAATCCCGTCCACGCACCACCTGTGTGACACCGCCGAGGGCATCGTCACAGACCACAGCCAACTGATAGGCGTAGACACCATCGGAACGGCGCACGATAAAGTCTCCGCACTCCTGCGCCAAATTTTCTTCTACATAGCCGTAGACGCCGTCAGTGAAGCCTATCGTTTCCTCCGGCACGCACACTCTCCATGCAGGCTTACGAGCCTTTTCCATCCGCTGTTCCGCAGTCAGATTCCGACAGGTTCCCCCATAGAGCAGTCGTCCATCGGAGGCATGGGGCGCGGAAGCGGCATGCAACTCATTTCTGCTACAATAGCAGGGATACACAGGGAGTTGTGAGAAATAGTCCTCGTACACGGCATTGCGCTCACTCTGACGAGGCATTTCCTCATCCCAATCCAAGCCCAGCCACTGCAAGTCCCGTTTTAAGTCGTCCACATAACACTGTTTGCTGCGGTCAGGATCCAAATCCTCGATGCGCAGCAGCATTTTGCCGCCTTGGGAGCGCACAGACAACCAAGCTAACAGTGCCGTAAAGACATTGCCCAAGTGCATTCGCCCCGAAGGGCTGGGAGCAAAGCGTCCTACCACAGCACTCCCCTCCTCATTTCGCAATATTCAAATCCTCATAGGTGATCTTTTTTTCATAGGGATTAAAATAGGTGTTGATCAGTTCCAAATAGGCCTCGTCACAGCGAATATACACATATACACTGTCCAAATAATTGGGAACGGTGGTCATCATCATATCATCCGTTCCGCAAAACAGCACGCTCTGCGCCAGCCACAGCAGATTGCCACGGGACAAATCTGTAAGACAGTATTTCTCCATGATGTCGATGGCTTCTGTGAGCTTTGCCACATTCTCAAGCCGCATCCACTGCTTCAGCGACTCCATGAAAAAGTCCCGCTGCACATTTACGCGATCCAGATCCTGCTGGTCATAGCCCTTGCGGAATCGCACCAATCCCATGGCCTGCTTACCATTGAGATGCTGCATGCCGGGTTCCAGGTGGATATACAGATCCTGCGCCGGATCCTCATAGTGCATAGACATGGGCACATCGTAATCCACGCCGCCGAACAGATCCACCAACTCCATAAAGCAATCCAAATCCAGCAGCACATACCCATCGGGCATAAAACCCACGCACTGGCGCACATAGTCACACAGCCAGTACATGCCCTCCTTGCCCTTGCCATTGGCACTGTAAGCACCGTTGATTTTATGGGGCTTATAGGTAGAAAGGACTCGGGTATCTCGCGGAATACTCATCACGCTGATTTGTCCGCTGTTGCGGTTGCAGTTGATCAGCATCAGGGTGTCTGTATTCAAACCCGACTCATCCGTACCGGCCAGCAATATGGTCGAACTATCGCTGAGATGTCCATTTTCCTGTCCCACCGGCTGACTGCCGAGGACAAACAGCAACAGCACCGCGCACAACACCACTAACAGCAGTAATGACAGCAGTGTGCCGCCAATGGCCCAAAGCACCCTCTTGCGCCTTTTCGGTGGCTTCTGCGGCACTTTCGGGGATTTCGGTTTGTTCTGTGCTCGCTCATGGGGTGCCGTAGGCGGCGTACCGATATATCCCTCATAGAGCTTATCGGCAAAGCCCTTCTCGTAGGGATCTTCTCTTTTTTGCATTTCCTTCATAATATCACCTTGCTTATTTTACACAATAATTCACGGATTGTAAATAGCTTCCCAAAAATAAGTGCGAAGCTTGCAAGAAGCACTCGAAAAATTTTTTTGAAAAGTATCAAGTTTGTTGTTGACAAATGGTGCCTTTGCATGTATTCTTATACCGAACACAAGATGTTGTGTTGTTACACGGTTTAAGCACAAAATATCGAGGAGGAAAATTCATGCAACTTGGTGGCCTGCAAAAAATGACATTACTGGACTTTCCCGGCAAGGTCGCCTGCACCGTCTTTTTACAGGGCTGCAACTTTCGCTGCCCCTTTTGCCACAATCCTCCCCTGCTCACAGGAAAAGGCCAAATTTCTGACAATGAGTTCTTCTCCTTCCTAAAGAAGCGGCAGGGTCTGCTGGACGGCGTGGCAGTCACCGGTGGAGAGCCCCTGTTACAGCCTGAACTCCCCCATTTTTTGGAAGAAATTAAAAAATTAGGCTATGCAGTGAAGTTGGACAGCAACGGCAGCTACCCTGCAAAATTGAAACAATTATTACAAAACGGTCTCATTGATTATGTGGCGATGGATATCAAAAACAGCCCCGAGAAGTACGAGCTGACCGCGGGAGCCAAGGGAATTCTCCCCGCTGTGGAGGAAAGCGTCCGTCTTTTAATGGAGGGTTCGGTTCCCTACGAGTTCCGCACCACCGTAGTCAAAGAACTGCACGAAGCGGCAGACTTCCATGCCATCGGGCAATGGTTACAGGGTGCGCAAGCCTATTATCTGCAATGTTTTGTGGATTCCGGCAACATTCTGCAAGACGGTCTCCACGCCCCCGCACAAAATGAACTGGAAAATTATTTGGCAATCGCCAAGGAATATATAGTAAACACCCACCTACGAGGAGTATAAAAGGAGTATAAATTATGTATCAAGTTATCAAGAGAAATGACAAGGTCGTGGATTTCGACCTGAACAAGATTTCCGAAGCCCTGCGCAAGGCCTTTGATTCCCAGCAGAAGCAGTACCATCCCTCTATTATTGACTTCCTGTCTTTGAAGGTCACGGCTGATTTTGAGTCCAAAATCAAGAACGGCAAGATCGCTGTGGAAGACATTCAGGACAGCGTGGAGTCCGTCCTGATCCGTGCCGGCTACGACGATGTCGCCAAGGCTTACATACTCTACCGCCGTCAGCGGGAAAAGCTGCGCAATATGAAATCCACCATCCTTGACTACAAAGAACTGGTTGACAGCTATGTGAAGATTCAGGACTGGCGTGTGAAGGAAAATTCCACCGTCACCTATTCCGTAGGCGGCCTGATCCTGTCTAACTCCGGTGCCATTACCGCCAACTACTGGCTCAGCGAGATCTATGACGACGAAATCGCCAAGGCCCACAGAAACTGCGACATGCACATCCACGATATGTCCATGCTCACCGGCTACTGCGCAGGCTGGTCTCTGCGTCAGCTCATCGAAGAAGGCTTGGGCGGCGTTACAGGCAAGATTACCTCTGCTCCCGCCAAGCATGTGGCTTCTCTGTGCAATCAGATGGTCAACTACCTGGGGATTATGCAGAACGAATGGGCCGGCGCACAGGCATTCTCCTCCTGCGACACTTATCTTGCTCCCTTCGACAAGGTGGATAACCTGACCTACGATCAGGTGAAAAAGTGCGTGGAGTCCTTCATCTACGGTGTCAACACTCCCTCCCGTTGGGGTACGCAGGCTCCCTTCTCCAACATCACGCTGGACTGGACCGT
>JAZOAV010000019.1:0-16556 GCA_045595645.1 Faecousia sp. | reverse complement strand
TAATAGGCCTCCCTTTCAAGGGTAGCGAAGCGATACTGATAACCGATTGCCGGTGGCAATCGCTCCTTATTCCAAGTGGCGCGAAGCGCCGGAGGGTTGTCCGTGCAGGAATCACAGTTTTTCCGACGCACTGTCGTATCTAATACTTATTACCTATTCACTATTACCTATTACTTCAAAACAACCCCCCGTACCCCCCTTCAAAGGGGGGCTTGGTGCCTACCATGCCGGTGGTGCGTACAGGCGCGCCAAGGATGTCGCGCGCTACGGGTGCGATGCGTGTCGGTGTTGCTTACGGAGGGCGATTCTTGAATTGCCCCGACAATTTTATTGGGCATTTTCCATTTTTTCGAGGGCTTATGAGCTGAAAATCGCAGGTTTTGCTGAAATGTTTGTATTAGTATACCAAATGACTGAAAAATTTGCAAGAGTATTTCAATTTTATGGTTGCATATAGGATGGGAATCCAGTATAATGGAACAATGCTATGAAAAGGAGACGAACAATGAAACGCATATTTTGCTTGATTTTGACGGTGATTCTGCTTTTGGGAACCGTCAGCGTTGCGGCGGCAGGAGATGCCACCGAGATGAGCACCATTAAGGAGCTGCTGAACAAGGAGCCCCTGCACCCTCAAATCACAGGCTATCCCACTGTGGATGCCCTGTTAGAGGAGATTTTGGCACCTTACGCCGAGGCGGATACCTATACCCGCGTGAAGGCCGCCTACGACTGGACGATTCGGGAAGTCAATTATAACTGGGCTCCCTATTCTCAGAATTGGGCCCCTGCCTACGATTGCTTTGCCATTACTTACGACTTGGACTACACCGAAGGCTTGCAGGAAAGTCTGCCCTTCGAGGTCGTCAACCGCAGCTACCACGCGCTGACCCGTTTTGAGGGCATTTGCTATGACTACGCCGCTCTGTTTGCGGTGATGGCTCGCTACATCGGTCTGGAGAGCTATGTCCATACCGGCTATTTCGTATTTGAGGCCGGCTATGGCACCGGTTCCGGCCATCACGGCTGGACAGAGGTCATTCTGGACGGCACCTCTTACATCTTTGACCCCCAGCGGGACTATCGCATGAGTGCCAACGGCACCGCCGCCATTCCCTACTACTATTTCGGCATTGCCCCCGCAAAGGCTTGGCGTTATACCCAGGAAACCGATGCCAATGCCGCACGGGATGCCCAATTCCTCTCTGTGACCGCAGCTCGTCAGGCAAGCCTGTCCGTTGTTTCCACTGCCTCCGGCACTGTTGCGGCAAAGGACAGCTACGCTCTGGGCGAAACTGTCACGCTGACTTCCGAGCAAGAAGTCGCCGCATGGCTGGACTGGGGAATGAACTGCCTGTCTACGGAGCAGAGCTACTCCTTCGTGATGACCGAGCCCACCACCCTTCGTGTGGTCTTTGCCGCCGACCGCTTTGCAGATATTGACGGTCAGTGGTATCGGGATGCGGCCATTGCCGCCGCCGAGCTGGGTATTGTGATCGGCACGGATCCCTTTATCTTCTCCGGCGAGGAATTTATGAGCCGCGCCATGGCTGTGACCGTCCTCTACCGCTTGGTCAAGCCCACGGAAAGCGCACCTGCCGCCTCCTACACGGATGTCCCCGCGGATGCTTGGTACACCGAGGCCCTCAACTGGGGCACGGCCGCAGGCGTTGTGAAGGGCAAGAGCGGCGGCAGATTTGACCCCGAAGCCCCCGTCACACGGGAGCAGTTCCTCACCATGCTGTGCCGCTTGGCCGGTGCCACCGAGGAAGCAGAGCTTCCTTACAGCGACAGTGCTGACATCAGCGACTACGCCGTGACTTTCGTGCGGCAGGCGCAGGCTTTGGGTCTGCTCACGGGCTATCAGGACGGTACGCTGCGTCCGCAAGTGGAACTGAACCGTGCCGAGGCTGTCACCCTGCTGATGCGTTTGGTGCGGCTCGGGGAGCAGTAATCTATGTCAGTTTTGGATTGGCTTAAAATTATATTTCTCGGCATCGTGGAGGGCGTGACAGAGTGGCTGCCCATCAGCTCCACGGGTCACATGATTCTGGTGGACGAATTCTGGAAAACGGAGAATCATGGGGTTCTCACGGCAGAATTTATGGAAATGTTCACTGTTGTCATCCAATTAGGTGCAATTTTGGCGGTGGTTTGGCTGTATTTCCATAAGCTGTGGCCCTTCCACGGCAAGCGTAAGCGGGCATATTTTGCCAAGCGCAGCCAAAACCGCGTCCTGTGCTGCTGTCAGGATTGGTGCGAATCCTATGTGGATATGGAAAAGGTCATTTTGTGGCTGAAAATCGCCCTGTCCTGCCTGCCTGCCATTTTGATTGGCTTCCCCTTGGACGATTGGATGGACGAACATCTGTACAACGGCTTTGTGGTCGCCGCCATGCTCATTGTCTACGGCGTGGCCTTCCTGTGGATCGAGCGGCGCAACCGCCGCCGCAAGCCCCGCATGAACACCTTGCAGGAGCTGCGCTGGCTTGATGCTCTGCTCATCGGTCTGTTTCAGGTCTTATCCTTGGTGCCGGGCACTTCCCGCAGCGGCGCAACCATTTTGGGCGGCATTTTGATCGGTGCCTCCCGTGGCTTGGCGGCAGAGTACACCTTCTTCCTTGCCATTCCCGTGATGTTCGGCGCATCTGCCCTGAAGCTGTTCAAATTCGGTATAGCCTTCAGCAGTACGCAGCTTGCCGCCCTGCTTTTGGGAATGTTCACTGCCTTCGTAGTGTCTGTCCTTGCCATCAAGTTCCTTGTGGGCTATATCCGCAAGCACGATTTCTCCGGTTTCGGCTGGTACCGCATCGTCCTGGGCATCGTCGCCCTTCTGGTATTCCTGCTGTAAACAAAAAAGCGGGCGAACACAGTTCGCCCCTACAATCATATACGATAGTTTTCGTAGGGAACGGCCTGTGTGCCGTTCCTTTTGCTATCTTGCAAAATTTTTCGGCTTCTTGTATTGTCTACCGACAGAATTTTTGATATAATGAAAAGAAAAAGATTTAGGATGTGTATGAACTTGAAATACGGAAGCTGGAAGATTGCTGAGGGACTTCACACAGAGAAGATTTTAGAGGCGGGGGGCTATTCGCCCTTGACTGCCTGTGTCCTCAGCGGACGGGGCTGCGGAAGTGTGCAGGAGGCGCAGGACTTGCTGCGTACCGATGCACCACTCATTGACCCCTTGCAAATGAAGGAAATGGACAAAGCTGTAGCGGTGCTGAAGCAGGCTTTGTCCGACGGTATAAAAATGGCGGTATTCGGGGATTACGATGTAGACGGCATCACCGCCACCTGTGTGCTTACGGATTATCTCCGCAGCCGTGGGGCAGACTGTCTGACCCACATTCCCGGGCGGCTGGAGGAGGGCTACGGCCTGAACGAAAGTGCCATTTATCAGCTCTTTGAAGTGGGCGTGCGGCTAATTATCACCGTGGATTGCGGCATTACCGCCGTGGACGAAGCGGAGCTTTGCCGCCGATTGGGCATTACCCTGATCATCACCGATCACCATGAGTGTAAGGCGCAACTGCCTCGCTGCGCCGCTCTTATCGATCCCCATCGCCCCGATTGCACATATCCCCATCAGGACCTGTCCGGTGTGGGCATTGCCTTTAAGTTAGCGGCGGCTTTGGATGGAGATCAGAAGGCCATAGAAGCACGCTACTGCGACTTGGTCTGCCTCGGCACCATTGCCGATGTCATGCCTCTGCGGGGCGAAAACCGCCGTTTGGTGGTAAAGGGTCTGCAAGCCTTGCAGACCCCCAAGCGTTTGGGTCTGCGGGCCCTGCTGGAGGCCTGTGAAAGCAGCTCCCATCTGCTCACGGCCAACACCATTGGCTATGTGGTGGCTCCCCGCATCAATGCCGCCGGTCGTATGGAACAGGCAGATTTGGCGGTACAGCTCTTTTTGACCAAGGAGGAAGGGGAGGCGGCACGCCTTGCCCAAACCCTCTGCGAGCTGAATCGGGAGCGGCAGGCCACAGAAACGGAAATTTACAAGGAAGCCGCGGCGATGCTGCGCAGCAGAAAGCTCTGCGGCAGTGCCATCGTGCTGGCGGGAGAGCGGTGGCATCAGGGCGTGGTGGGCATTGTGGCCTCCCGTCTGGCAGAGGAATACAGCCGTCCCACCTTTTTGATTTGTCTGAGCGGGGACAAGGGAAAGGCCTCCTCCCGTTCCTTCGGCGGCTTTAACCTCTTTGCCTCTCTTGCGGAATTATCTCATTTGCTGGAAGGCTACGGCGGTCATGCCTTGGCCGCAGGCTTTACCATTTCCCGTAAAAATATTGACGAATTTCGCCGCTGTGTCTGCCGCTTGGTGGATTCCCATGCCGCAGAAGCGGGGCGCAGTGTGCTGGAAATTGACTGTGAACCCGAGGCTTCTGCTCTGACAGAGGAACATGTGGAGGGGCTTTCCCAGTTGGAGCCCTGCGGCATCGGCTGTCCCAAGCCTGTTTTCTGCCTGTGTGAAACGCAAATCCTTCGCATGAGCACCGTGGGCAACGGCAAGCATCTGCGTCTGCGCCTGCTGGCACGGGACGGCACGGAGCTGCAAGCTCTCTACTTTGGAGGCGGCAGCTATCAGAAGCAGCTCCGTGTAGGACAGCGTGTGGATGTGGCCTTCCATCTCACCGTCAACGAATTTCGGGGACAGCGCAATGTGCAGCTTAATGTGCTGGACTTGCGCCCCGTGGATGTGCAGGAGCTGTACGACCGTTTCTTAGCCCAACAGCCCTTGGACGGAACGGAGCGGCGCATGTTAGCTCCCACCCGCAAGGATGTGGCGGCTGTTTGGCGGTATCTGGAAAAGGCTCGCCCTGCGGGAACGGCTCTGCGCTGTACATTGGAGGAGCTGGCTCTTGCAGTCGCCGCCTCCACGGACAATCGCCACAGCATTCGCCGCACGGTGGTCTGCTTGGATATTTTAAAGGAGCTGGGCTTACTGACCCTGCGCCGCGAGTATACTAAAATTGAACTGCGGATTTTGCCTGAGACCCGTTTCAACGCTCTGGAAAACAGCAGTTTATATCGGAAACTGGGAGGGGATTGAATGGAAACCTTTGCGGAACATTATGACAGTTTAATGAAGGCCCTTGCCCGTTACAATCCGCAAGCGGATATGGATGCCATCAATCGGGCGATTGAATTTGCCGACAACAAGCACCGCAATCAAAAGCGGAGGGACGGCTCGCCCTACATCATCCATCCGCTTGCAGTTGCGGCAATCGTCGCGGAAACGGGTCTGGATACGGATGCCATTTTGGGTGCCATCCTCCATGATTGCATTGAGGATACGGACACCAGCCACGATGATATTACCCGCCTGTTCGGTTCTACTGTGGCAGAGCTGGTGGAGGGTGTTACCAAGCTGACCCGTGTGGAATATTCCACTTTAGAGCAACAGCAGATGGAAAATCTGCGGAAAATGTTCATGGCCATGAGCAAGGACATTCGGGTGGTGCTGATTAAAATCTGCGACCGCCTGCACAACACCCGCACCATGCAATTCCAAACCCCTGCCAAGCAGATTTCCAAGTGCAGAGAGACCATGGATATCTTTGCGCCCTTGGCACACCGTCTTGGTATGCAGAAAATCAAGTGGGAGTTAGAGGACACCAGCCTGAAATACCTCGACCCCGAGGGCTACGCGGAGATCATGGCATATCTGGCCGAGCATCAGGAGGAAGCGGATGAGTTTATGAAAGCCATCCAGTCCAAAATTATGACCCGCCTGTCCTCCGTGGGTCTCCACGGCACTATCTATGGCAGAATCAAGCATGTGTATTCCATTTACCGCAAAATGCGTGCCCAAGATAAGCAAATTCACGAGCTGTACGATTTGTACGCCTTCCGTGTCATCGTGGACTCCATCTCCGATTGCTACAATGTGCTGGGTCATGTCCACGATTTATTCAATCTGGTGCCCGGGCGTTTTAAGGATTATATCTCCACCTCCAAGCCCAACCTCTATCAAAGCCTGCACACCACGGTCATTGGTCAGCAGGGCATTCCCTTTGAGGTGCAGATTCGCACCTGGGATATGCACCAGACGGCGGAATACGGTGTAGCCGCCCACTGGAAATACAAGCAGGGCGTAAAGGGCGGCGACGAGAAGCAGTTTGAATGGGTGCGCCGCCTGTTGGAAAGCCAGCAGGAGGAAAACGATGCGGAGGATTATATCCATTCCCTGAAAGTCGATATGTTTGACGACGAGGTGTTCGTCTTTACCCCCAAGGGCAATGTGATGAGCCTGCCCGCAGGCTCCACGCCCATCGACTTCGCCTATGCCATTCACTCCGGCGTGGGCAACGCCATGGTGGGTGCCAAGGTCAATAACCGCATCGCGCCCTTTGACCAGCCCCTGCACAACGGCGATATTGTAGAGATTCTCACCTCCAAGACCGCCAAGGGGCCCAGCCGTGACTGGCTGAAGATTTGCAACAGCAATCAGGCTCGCACCAAGATTCGCCAGTGGTTCAAGAAGGAAAAACGGGAAGAAAATGTGGCCCACGGCAAGGCCAGCTTTGAGGGCGAATTGCGCAGAGCGGGCTTCCAGCCCTCCCTGCTTTCAGACAGCGAATTGCAGCCGATTCTGCTGAAAAAGCTGTCCTTCGACAGCTTTGAGGATATGTATGCCGCCATTGGCTACGGCGGCTTGACTGCCACCAAAGCCCTTGGGCGCATCCGTGACGAGCTGCTCAAGGCGACCAAGCAGCAGCCTGCGGTCAAAGAGCCCATTAAGATTGCGGAAGCTTCCGCGAAAATCGAGCAGCACAAGTCAACGGGTGTCATTGTGCAGGACATTGAGCACTGCATGGTCAAGCTCTCCCGTTGCTGTACCCCCGTGCCCGGGGACGATATCATCGGCTTTGTCACCCGTGGCTACGGCGTGAGCATTCACCGTAAGGATTGCAGAAATGCCGCCGACACCGCCTCCCAGCCCGACCGCTGGGTGCCTGTGACATGGGCTTCCGGCAACGGTGCGGCCTTCTCCACCACCTTTGAAATCGATGCCACCGACCGCAACGGCGTGTGGCTGGATATTGCCACCGTTCTGAACAACGCCAAGGTGAAGGTCTCCGAGCTGAACGGTCGGGAAATGCCCGCAGGAAAGGCGCGCATCGTCGCCACCTTCGAGGTGCGGGATGTGCAGGAATTGGAGCATATCCGAAACAAGATCCGACAAATTCACGGTGTGATCGAAGTGCGAAGGGGGCAGAACTGATGCGAGCCGTCGTGACAAGAGTGAAAAATGCCCGCGTGGATATTGCAGGGCAGACGGTGGGCGAAATCGGGCAGGGCTTTTTGATCCTGCTGGGCATTGCCCATGAGGACACCCCCGCCCATTGCACCAAATTGGCAGATAAAATTTTGGGTCTGCGGGTCTTTGAGGACGAAAACGGAAAGATGAATCGCTCCCTGACGGATGTGCAGGGACAGGTTTTGGTGGTGAGCCAGTTCACCCTCTACGGCGATTGCTCCCACGGCCGCCGCCCCAGCTTCATCGCCGCCGCCCGACCGGAGACCGCCATTCCCCTCTATGAACAATTCTTGTCCGAATGTGCCACACGGGGCTTTGTCCCCCAACACGGCGAATTCGGCGCAGATATGCAGGTCTATAGCCAAAATGACGGCCCCGTGACGCTAATCATCGACACCATAGATATTATGTAAACCAAAAATGCCCGCAGGGCAATTCATGCCGCCAGGCAATTCATGGCAAAGCCAATTCATGCCGCCAGGCAATTCATCCAATCCCCCGTAGGGGCGGCAATCTGCCGATCGCCGTACGCACCCTCGTCCATCGCCGTAGGGGTCGATGCCCACATCGACCCGCGTAGGCACCGCCGATAATGCACCGCACCATGCCCCCCCTTTGAAGGGGGACACTGATACGGCAGACGGTACGCAATACCGACATGGTGCGGTGTTGGTAGTGCCTGCAAAAAAGAATAAAGAATAGAGAATAAAGAATAAATAATAAAGATTACTCCAAAAGGAGATTTTATATGGAAATACAACGCCTTTATTTGGGCAATTTAGAAACCAACTGCTACATCGTCTCTGACGGTGCGGGGCACTGCGCCATCATTGACCCTGCCGAAGATGCGGAGCGCGTTCTGCGCGCCGTGGAGGGTCAGACGGTGGATGCCATCTTCCTCACCCATGGTCATTACGACCACATCGGCGCAGTAAAGCCCCTCCACGAGGCTCTGCACTGCCCTGTCTATCTCCACGCCGCTGACGATGCCCTTCCCCGCTTCCTCACCCGTGGCTGGCTTTTTCACACCCACAGCTACAAGGAGGGGGACGAGATCGCCGTAGGGTCTTTGCGCTTCACCGTCATGGAAACCCCCGGTCACACGGCGGGCTCTGTCTGCCTGCGCTGCGAAAACGCCCTGTTCACCGGTGACACCCTGTTCCGCCGCTCCTGCGGGCGTACGGATTTGGGCGGCAGTCAGTACGAAATGCAAAAGAGCTTAGACCGTCTTGCCGCCATTCCCGAAAATCTGCGGGTTCTGCCCGGTCACATGGACGAGAGCACCTTAGACGAGGAACGGCGCAGTAATCCCTACATGAGGAACGGCCTATGAAGCTCTTGCTCCGAGGTCATAATGACCGCTATGCCGTAGAGCAGCTACAGCTTGCCCTGTTCCCCGACGAGCCCATGGAACCTGTGGAGATGCCCTTTGACGGCGATGGGGCGGTTTCTGCCCTGCACACGGGAGCTATTTGGCTCACCGCCACGGCAAAAATCACCTTACACGGCAAAACCGCCTTTGCAAGCCGCCGTATGCGCAGGGAGCAGGAGGATGTCCCCTCCCGCCGTCGGCTGCTGCAAAATGCTTACTATGCCGCCGCTGTGCAGCTTCGGGAAGCGCCCCAATGGGGCAGTTTGTCCGGCGTGCGCCCCTCCAAGCTGACCACCAAGCATCTGTTAGAGGGCGGTACGGCGGCTTCTGCTGACCGCTTACTCAAAGACCGCTACCATGTGTCCCCCACGCGCCGCCGCATTTGCGTGGAATCCTCCCTGGCGACTGTTCGTGCGGTGGAGCGGTTGGACGAGCAGGATGTGTCCGTCTATGTAGGCATTCCCTTCTGCCCCACCCGTTGCAGCTATTGCAGCTTTGTCAGTGCGGGCATCGGACAGGCGGCACCCTTACTGCCTCAATTTGTAGACACCCTTCTGCAAGAGGTCGCCTGCGTAGGTGAACTTCTGAGAGAATCAGGCAAGACCGTGCGCACCCTCTATTTCGGCGGCGGCACGCCAACAACCCTGAGCGCAGAGCAATTAGATGTACTCATGGGGGAAATTGCGAGGCATTTTGACCTCTCCCGCCTGATAGAATATACGGTAGAGGGTGGACGACCCGATACCCTCAACGCAGAAAAGCTGCAAGTGCTGGCGAAGCACGGCTGTCGCCGCATCAGCATCAACCCCCAGAGCATGAACGATGCCATTTTGCAGACCATCGGCCGACACCATACGGTGGCGCAGACGGTGGAAGCCTATCACATGGCCCGCCCCCTCTTTGACTATATCAACATGGACTTGATCGCCGGTCTGCCCGGGGAAACGAGAGAGAGCTTCCGCGATTCTCTGCAACAGGTTTTGGCTTTGGCCCCGGAGAATATTACGGTACATACCCTTGCCATGAAAAAGGGCGCGGATCTGTTCTTCGCCCGCTTGGGTCTGCCCGAGGAGGAGACAGTGGGACAAATGCTGTCCGATGCGGAGGAATTGCTCCGTGCCCACGGCTACAGCCCCTATTATCTCTATCGGCAGAAATATATGTCCGGCAGCTTTGAGAATATCGGCTGGAGCAAGGCGGGCAGCGATTGCCTGTACAATATTTATATGATGGAGGAAATCCATTCCATTATCTCCCTTGGCGGCGGCGGTATGACCAAAATCAACCTCCCCGACGGGAAGTTGGAACGCTTCCACAACCCCAAATTTCCCAAGCAGTATATGGAACGCATCGAGGATGTCAAAGCAAGTAAAAAAGAGGCATTTGCCCTCCTGAAATAACGAATGTAGGGAACGGCAGTGCGATAAATTTCGTAGGGGTCGATGCCCACATCGTCCCCTACGAATGTGGTCGGAAGTGCAATGAAATCCGCACACTGGTACGAATTCGGCGGTGCCTGCATGAAAGAATAGAGAATAAAGAATAGAGAATAAAGAATAAAGAATAAATTTTGAAAGGATGAAACGATGGACACTTTATTTTCCAATGTCACGGTTGTGACCATGGACGAGGAATTACGGGTGCTGTTTGCCGCCTTTGTGGGCGTGACGGACGGAAAAATCTCCTATCTGTCCCGCAAGGCTCCCGAGGAACAGCCCAAGGAAATCATCAACGGCGAGGGCATGGTGCTCATGCCAGGCCTCATCAACTGCCACACCCATCTGCCCATGTCCCCTCTGCGGGGCTATGCGGATGATGTGTCCCTGCAAAGCTGGCTCAACGACTACATCTTCCCCCGTGAGGATCGCTTGGACGGCCGCTGTGTCAAGGCGGCAAGCCTGCTGTCCATCGCCGAGTGCCTGCGCTTCGGCACCACCTCCGTGTCGGACATGTACTATTTCTGCGACGAAATCGCCGAAGCAGTCGCCGAGTCGGGCATCAAAGCCAATCTTTCCCGCGCAACCACCCTGTTCGGTGAGGAATTTGACTTTGAAACGGACATCCGCTGTCAGGAAATGCTGGCTCTGCGGGAAAAGTGGCACGGCTACGACAACAACCGGATCCGTGTAGAAGCCTCCGTCCACGGAGAGTATACCTCCAACCATCTGCTGTGGGATGCTCTCAGCGAATACGCCATCAACGAGGGCGTGCGGATGCATGTACATTTGTCGGAGACGAAGGCAGAGCACGAAGCCTGCAAGGAGCGTTACGGCCTGACCCCCGCTCAAATTTTGGACTGCCACCACATTTTCCATGTCCCCGCCATTGCCGCCCACTGCGTGTGGCTGGAGCCGGAGGACATGGCACTGCTTGCCAAGCGGAAGGTCACTGCCGTCCACTGCCCCGTTTCCAACCTGAAGCTGGCCTCCGGCTGTGCCGATGTGACGGCTATGGTCAAGGCGGGCATGAATGTAGCTTTGGGCACGGATTCCAACGCCTCCAACAACAATTTGGATATGTTCGAGGAAATCAAGGCCGCCACTCTCATGGCAAAGGGCAAGAGCTTAGACCCCACCTATCTGCCCGCTCAGGCGGTTTTGATGATGGCAACCGTCTGCGGTGCCCGTGCCCAGGGGCGCGAGGCCGAGTGCGGTATGATCAAGCTTGGCATGGATGCCGACCTGATTCTGCTGGACTTCACCCAGCCCCATCTCATGCCCTGCCATAATGTGATGAGCCATTTGGCATACTGCGTCAGCGGTCACGATGTGGTGATGACCATGGTGCGCGGCAAGATTCTCTATGCCGCAGGAAAGTATCCCACCATCGACCTGGAGGCCGTGGTACGGGAGTTGGCGGAGCATGTGATGCCCACCATGTTTGTTGATAAGAAAGAAGGCTAATTTTGGAGAAAAAACAAAATTTTCTGACGGGAGCTGCCATACTGTCCCTGTCCACCATCGTGGTCAAGGTTATTGGTATGTTCTACAAAATCCCCCTGAAACTCTTAATTGGGGATGCGGGCTTTGCCTATTTTAACGCCGCCTATGCCATTTACACGGTTCTGCTGGTGATTTCCACCACGGGTCTGCCCGTCGCCATGAGCCGCATGGTCTCCGAAGCCCACACCTTGGGCAACGGAAAGCAGATGAAACGCATTTTCCGCACGGCACTCATGGCTTACATGACCATCGGCATTTTGGGTACGGCGGCAATGATGCTTCTGCCCAATCTGCTGGCAGATTTAATGGAAATGCCTCTGTCCTCTTATTCCATCTTTGCCCTCGGCCCTGCGGTGCTGTTCATCTGCTTCGCCTCTGCCGGACGGGGCTATTTCCAGGGGCAGGGCGATATGCGGCCTACCGCCGTCAGCCAAATTATCGAAGCCGCCGGCAAGCTCTTTTTGGGCTTGGGCTTTGCATGGCTGGTTATGCGTTGGACGCAGGACTATGCCCTTGCCTCCGGCGCGACCATTGCCGGTATTTCCATCGGTGCCGGCCTGTCGGCCCTCTATGTCTTTATTAAGCATCGGAAAAACCGCAAGGAAGTGGATGGACTGGGCGGTACGGCGCAGTCCTATCGCTCCACTGCCAAAACCCTGCTTTCCATCGCCGTGCCCATTACCATCGGTGCGGCGGGTCTGCAAATCATCAATCTGCTGGACGAAATCACCGTTGTGGGTCGTCTGCTGAAGGCCTTCGAGGGAGACGGCGAGATGATGAACCGCCTTTTGGCGATTGCCGCCCAAGACCCCTCGGGCAAGCAATCTCTGGCGCAGGATGCGGCAGAGATCAGCAAGGGCATTTACAGCTTTTGCCAGACCATTTTTAATTTCCCCACCTCCTTTATTCCCTGTATTACGGCGGCAATTATCCCTGCCATCACCGCGAACCTCACCCGCAAGGACACGGTCGGGGCCAAGAAGGTGCAGGATTCCTCCCTGCGCATTATGAGCCTGATTGCTTCTCCCTGTGCTGTCGGTCTGCTGGTGCTGGCGGAGCCGATTATGGCACTGCTGGGCGGCTACGAGGGCGACAAGCTTACCGTTGCGGCATGGCTGTTGGCACTCTTGGCCCCTACGGTACTGGTCAACTCCGTTACCTCCATGACCACCGCCATTATGCAGGCGCATAACCACATGGTTCTGCCCGTCATCAATACCCTCATCGGCGGCTTGCTGAAGGTGGGTGTCAACTATATTTTGGTGGGCAACCCCAACATCGGCATTTTGGGCGCACCTGTGGGCACTTTTGTTTGCTTCTTGGTCATTATGGTGCTGAACATCTTCTCTATGCGCCGCGTGCTGTCCGAGCCGCCCAAGCTGCTGCCCGCCATGTGGCGCAGCGGCGTGGCCTCTGTGATTATGGGCGTGGTGACCTTTGGTGTGTATACTCTCGCCATCGATTGGGTCGGCAGCGTGGCACTGTGCTGTCTGGGCAGTAT
The DNA here is from genome assembly GCA_045595645.1 of Faecousia sp. Classification (GTDB taxonomy): domain Bacteria; phylum Bacillota; class Clostridia; order Oscillospirales; family Oscillospiraceae; genus JAZOXB01. The sequence goes on along the minus strand of JAZOAV010000019.1, from coordinate 3,474 downwards.
CGCCGTGGCAGTGGTAGTTTACTTGTTACTTGTCATTGCGTTTAAGGCCCTTACCCGCGAGGATTGCCTGCTCCTGCCCAAGGGAGAAAAAATTGCAAAATTGCTGAGAATTCACTGATTTTTTCCAAATTTTTACTTGCGTATTTTCGCTCTATATGGTAAATTTTATAAGTACAATTTTGTAAATAAAAAGAAAGAGGTAACTGATAAATGAATAAAAATGAACTCGTGGCCGAAGTCGCCGCCAAGACCGGCCTGACCAAGAAGGATGCAGAGAAGGCAGTATTGGCAATGGTGGAAACGGTAACGGAAGCCGTCGTCAAGGGCGACAAGGTCATGCTGGTAGGCTTCGGCTCCTTCGAGACCAAGACCCGTGAAGCTCGCATCGGCCGCAACCCCAAGACCAAGGAGGCCATCAATATCCCCGCTACCCGTGTCCCCGTGTTCAAGGCCGGCAAAGCCCTGAAGGATGCTGTAGCAGAATAATACAAAGGGCGGCGGCAGCCGCCCTTTTTTAAAAGGAGTGTCTTATGCGTTTAGACAAGTTTTTGAAGGTGTCCCGTCTGATCAAGCGGCGCACCGTGGCAAATGAAGCCTGCGACAATGACCGTGTAACCGTAAACGGCCGCCCCGCTAAGGCTTCTTATGAAGTCAAGGTGGGCGACAAGCTGTCCATCGCCTTCGGCAGCCGCACCCTCACCGTGGAAGTCCTCGCCGTGGCAGACGCCGTCCGCAAGGACGACGCCTCCGCCCTCTATCGGGAAATCCGCGAATAATACAACGCCCTTGCCTGCTACGGCAAGGGCGTTTCCTCTTATTCCACTACGGTATATCCGGCGTTGACGACGGCTTGCTTACAGGCGGCGTAGTCGGCGTTGCCGCTGACGGTGGCGCACTTGTTTTGCAGGTCTACCACGACCTGCTCCACACCTGCCACAGCCTGCAAAGCCTTTTCCACATGGGCTTGGCAGTGGGGACACATCATACCTTCGATTTTTAACAGCATTGTGTTATCTCCTTTCCTCTGCTTGGGACGGAAGGAACGCAGCCGCAGGGCGTTGGACACCACGCACACGGAGCTGAAGCTCATGGCCGCCGCCCCGATCATGGGGTTCAACAGACCCAGAGCCGCCACGGGGATGCCCAAAGCGTTATAGAAAAAGGCCCAAAACAGATTCATTTTAATATTGCCAATGACCGCCTTGCTCAGGGCGACCGCTGTCGCCACATCCGCAGGGTCACTGCGCATCAGAACAATATCCGCCGCTTCCATGGCGATATCCGTACCCGCACCGATGGCAATGCCCACATCGGCACGCACCAAAGAGGGGGCATCGTTAATGCCGTCACCCACCATGGCGACCTTGTGACCCTTTTGTTGCAGGGCGGCGATTTCGCCTTCTTTCCTGTCGGGCAGAACCTCTGCCGTCACATGGTCAATCTTCAACTGGGCGGCAATGGCCTCGGCGGTGGCGCGGTTGTCGCCTGTGAGCATTTGCACCCGCAGGTGCATCTCGTGGAGCCGTTCCACCGCAGAGCGGGCGTTTCGCTTCGTCACATCCGTCAGGACGATCACGCCCAGACATTCCTCCGCACCGCAGAACAGCAAGGTTCCCGTGGGCAAGTCCGTGGGCAGATTGCGCACACCCGCCTCCTGCAAATAGGTACGGTTGCCGCAGTACCAACGCTTGCCCTCCAGCACAGCGGAAACACCCTTTCCGGGCACTGCCTCAAAGTCCGTGGGTGTGGCACAGGTCAGCCCGTCGGTTTGACACTTCTCCACAACAGCGGCGGCAATGGGGTGCTCGGAAAACTGCTCCAAAGCAGCGGCGGTTTGCAGAAGCAGACGGGGATTTTCGGAAATCAGGCTCGTGACGGACAGGCGACCCTCAGTCAGCGTGCCTGTTTTATCCATCACCACCGTATCCACATGATGGAGAATTTCCAGTGCTTCGGCAGAGCGAATGAGAATACCATGTTTGGCACCCTGACCCGTGCCCACCATAATGGCAACAGGTGTCGCCAAGCCCAAGGCGCAGGGACAGGAAATGACCAGCACGGAAATTGCCGCCGAAAGAGCGGGACTCCAGCCCTTGCCCAAGAGCAGCCATGCTGCCAGTGTAATCAGGGCAATGCCCATGACCACGGGGACAAAAACCCCCGCAACCTTGTCTGCCAAGCGGGAAATGGGAGCCTTGGAGCTGCCCGCCTCCTCCACCAAGCGAATCATTTGGGCTAAGGTGGTGTCCTCGCCCACCTTTTCCGCGCGGAACATCAGGTTTCCTGTCTGATTGATGGTGGCGGATGCCAGGCTGCTGCCCACGGTCTTATGCACAGGCAGGCTCTCGCCTGTCAGGGCACTTTCGTCCACATCCGATTCGCCCTCTACCACAACGCCGTCCACAGGCACCCGACTGCCGGGCTTGAGCTGTAAGAGGTCGCCCTTGCGCACCTCAGCCGTGGGAATCGTCACCCACTGACCGCCCCGCTGTACCAGTGCAGTTTGGGGAGACAAGTCCATCAGGGCGGCAATGGCTTCGCCTGTTTTGCCCTTGGACTTGGTTTCAAAATATTTTCCCAAGGTGACAAGAGCCAAAATCATGGCGGCAGACTCAAAATATAAGTTGTGGGTGTCGCCCTTGCCCAAATACAACTGCACTGTCACCACGAAGCTCGACAGCAGAGCCGCGCCGGAGCCGAGGGCAACAAGGGTATCCATATTGGGCCCGCCGTGGAGCAGACTGCCTATGCCCTTGCTGAAATAGGCACGGTTGACAAAGACAATGGGCAGAGTCAGTGCCAGTTGCACCAGTGCCAGAGCAAAGCCGTGAAAGGGATTGGGCAAACCGACCATGTGACCCATGGTAAAATACATTAGAATCACCAGCAGGGGAATGGAAACCTTCAGCCGCAGAGCCATGCTTTTCAGAGCCTTGTCGGCGGGAGCGACAGGTCTGCTTTCTGTCATTACCTCTGCACCGTAGCCCGCTGCCTCCACGGCAGAAATAATATCCAAATCCGTCAGGCGACTTTCGTCGTAGCGCAGTTCCATGCTTCCTGCCAGCAGATTCACATTCACCTGCTCCACGCCGTCCAAATGCTCCATGCACCGCTGTACTCGCGCCGAGCAGGCGGCGCAAGACATTCCCGTGATGCGATATCGTTGTTGCATAGCCTCACCTCGCAGTTAGATTACACTAAGTATAGCACGAATCCGCCAATATTTCAAGCAAAATCGCAGCGCACCGCCGATAATGCACCGCGCCAAGCCCCATTTGAAGGGGATAGCGAAGCGATTTTGATAACCGATTGCCGGTGGCAATCGCCCCTATTTCATACTAATTCTTGTTAAAAAAGTTTGAAAAACTTTTTTATAGCACCGAAGGTGCGTCAAGAATTTATGAGACGGGATTTTGCAATTTTCTATTCCAAAAATTGCAAAATCGCAACGCTTTTTGCGTTGCCTTTCTGATA
>JAZOAV010000018.1:0-36605 GCA_045595645.1 Faecousia sp. | reverse complement strand
CCTTGGGTGCTTCCGAAACCTATAGTTTTTTGACAGACTAATGCCCCCTGTGCCTTGCGGCACAGGGGGCAACTTTTTGTTAGCTCAAATATTCATAAGTACGCAGAAGCAAGGCGGCGGCGTGGGCTCGCAAAGCAGTTCTTTGTGGGCGGAAGGTATTGTCTCCATTGCCCTGCACAATTCCAAGAGCTGTCATTCCTGCCACAGCCTCCGTTGCCCAGTCAGACACCAGATTGCTGTCGTCAAAAGTTAACTCTCCCACAGGCAGCTCCGCGCCCAAAAGAGTCAACGCTCTTGCCAGCATAACGCACATTTCCTCACGATCAATGGCATTGTCCGGACGGAAGGTGCCGTCACCATAGCCCTGAACAATCCCCTTTTCCTGTCCCCAGGACAGAGAGTCAACATACCAGTCCTCAGCGATATCCGTAAAGTCGGCAGGAGCTTCGTAGCTCACATCTGCGCCCTTCATACCAGCCAAACGATAGAGCAAGGTCACAAACATGGCGCGGGTCAGAGATTCCTCAGGCTCAAATTTATAATCTCCAACACCCTTAAACAGGCCCAAATTCACACTACGATTGATCTCGTCCGCATACCATTGCGTGGTGGGCACATCCCGAAACAGATTGCCATCGGCGGTGACATAGATCACTTCCTCAGTGCTATACACGCCGCTCCCCATAACACGGTAGCGCAGTTCTCCGTCGAAGAGTTCGATACCGTCAGCATACAGGGTACTATCTGCCGTGACGGCCGTTCCGTCTACGGTGTAGCGAATCTCCGAGTCGCTGTTGGGATTGTCCATCCAAATCTTACCATCAGCAACGGTCAAAACAGGGGCTTGCGCCATGGTAATATCGATTGTCTGTGTCACGGTCTCACTTCGAGCACCGTTCAGACAATAGGCCGCTACAGCCTTTACCGTCATACCGCGATCTACATAAAAGCTGTTGGTATAGCGCTTACCCGTATAAATGGGATTGGAGCCGTCTGTGGTATAGTAAATCTCCGCACCCTCTTGGGCGGTGATGCTCACCTGCTTCCCATTGTAAACATCGCTCACGGTAATGATCGGTGCTTCCACAGCACCGTAGTCCACGCCAGTAGGCTTGCAGGAATAGTGATCCACACCATCGCGCATAGGCACCCCGCGGCGACGATACAGCTCGCTCACTGTGACAAAGTCATAGCCGGAATTCTGCAAAATCTGAATTGCCATCAGAGCCCCCCGCACAGACGCGCTGGTAATATCGTGAACCAGCACAATGGAGCCATCTCTAATCTGCCTTACGATCCGATCGCAGATGATTTGCGCATTCTGCGCCTCCCAATCTCTGGGGTCAAGAGACCACATGACGCTCGGCGCATTGAGCAAAGACCGCACACGGTCATTGCAGTCCCCATAGGGAGGACGCACCATGTACCGAAAATCCCGACCGAGAATTCCATCCAAAAGTTCGTCCACCTTCTGCAGCTGCCACCTGACTTTCTCGTTCGACAGAGAAGTCAGCCAAGGGTGGTTATAGGTATGGGAGGCAATCTGATGTCCCTCCTCATAAGCACGGCGCACAGTATTATTGTATATCTCAATCCGCCAGCCCTGCATAAAGAAGGTCGCCTTGACTCCAAGCTTCTTCAAGCCATCCAGCAGCGTCTTGGTGTGATCGCTGGGGCCGTCGTCAAATGTAATCGCCGCCAGCTTCTTCGCCGGTGCCGCCGTAGCTGTAATCGGCAGGCAGCTCAGCAAGCAGCAAAGGATCAACATAGCCGCAATCCATCGTTTCATTCTCTTCTGTACCTCCATGTTCATTTTCTTTCTGAGGAAGGTGTCCGTTTTCATCTAAGTATAGCAGGGCCATTTCTTTGTCGTACACCCTCTCACAATTCCATTTTCCTGTCCATGCGGGGAATTTAATCAACTCCGACTCCGGAAGAGCCAGACAAATGCCGTCAGGTTCCTGCCTGCAATAGCACAGCTCCACCTCTACGCCATCCACCTCTCCCCGCCAAGGAAGCCACTCTCCCCTCGGTGTAGAGGCAGCCAATGCAAGCTGCACCTCGGGCAGATTCTTCTTCGCAATCCGAATCCTCATTTCGCCACTGGCGTCAGGAATTCCAAGATATACAGAGCGCAGTCCAGCCACCGCATAGAGCCTGCGAAGCTGACTTGCGGGCTTCATTTTACAGCGGATGTGCCAATACAACCCCTCCGACACAATATATAATGTACCCGCTGCGCTTCCGTTTTCATAAATCACACAATCCATAAAAAATCCCTCCCGCACAGACTATGCGAGAGGGTACAGCTTTATGCCCTGGGCAAGCCGAAGCTCACCGCGATTGCGTTATCTACCTGACTCATCATTCCCTCGTCCAAACGCCCCATATGCTCACGCAAACGGCGTTTGTCGATTGTACGTATCTGCTCCAACAGCACCACAGAGTCCTTGGTAAGGCCCACATTCTTCCCTACCAACTCAATGTGTGTCGGCAGCTTGGCCTTATTCATCTGACTTGTGATGGCTGCTGCAATCACAGTGGGAGAATGTTTGTTGCCGGTGTCGTTTTGTACAATGAGGACAGGTCGGGTACCGCCCTGCTCACTGCCCACCACCGGACTCAAGTCGGCGTAGAAAATGTCGCCCCTCTTTACGCTTGTATCCATTTGCTTCACGCTCCGTCCTTTGTCCGCCTTAGCGGTAACAATATTTTCCCACGCAGAAGCAAAATTTATTCAGCGGAAGCCCCGCATTATTCTATGTTCTATCAGACAATATATTGCAAAATTTCCGTTTCGTTTTCCCCATCAAAATAAATACGGGGAATACGCTTGTTAATGCCGCAGAGAATTTCATAGGGAATGGTATTCAGACGCTTCGCCATGGCCTCCACCTCGATGCAATCTTCTCCGTCCGAACCAAAAATCGTCACCACATCTCCCACCTTTGCCTCCGGCACGCGACTCACATCGATCATGCACATATCCATGCAGATGCGCCCAATTTGCGGCACTCGTTTGCCATGCAGCAGGAAGGAAATATTGTTGGAAAAGCTGCGGCTCAAACCATCGGCATAACCCAATCCCACAACGGCAATGCGCGTGGGATCCTCTGTGGTATAGGTACGACCGTAGCTTACGGTAATCAGGGGATCAAAGTCCCGAATTTGGAAAATGGTGGAGCGAAGCTGCATGACCGGCTTCAAATCGATTTTCCCCCGTAAGTCGCCATCGGGCAGTACACCATAAGTAACAATGCCCGGGCGCACCATATCCATGGCATACTCCGGATAGAGAATGGTCGCACCGCTGTTGCAGCAGTGGCGAATCTGCGGCTCAATGCCCACGCCCTTTAAGGTAGTCAGCATGGCAGTGAATCGCTCAAACTGGGTTCGGGTAAAATTCTCGTCAGCCCCATCCATGGAATCGGCTACAGGGAAATGGGTAAACACGCCCTCAATGACCAAATGCTCCATTTGGGACACCTGCTTCAGCTCGTCCACAGTTTCCTCGCAGTTATAGGCAAAGAAGCCCAAACGGGACATGCCCGTATCCAATTTTAGGTGCACCCGAATACGGCGATTGCTTCCCGCCAGCCGCTCATTCAGTGCCGCCGCATATTCCAGACTATGCACCTCCTGCCGCAGACCCAGCTTGGCTAAGTCCTCGGCATAACGAGGCGGCGTATAGCCCAAAATCAGAATCGGGCCTCGGATTCCTCCATGTCGGAGCTGCAAGCCCTCCTCGATATTGGAAACTGCCAAAATCTCCGCGCCCAGCTCCGTCAAATGACGGCTGACAGGCACAGCACCGTGCCCATAGGCATCGGCCTTGACAATGCCCAAAAAGCGGCAGTCCTTGGGTAAGCGACTGCGAATTTGATGATAATTATGGCTGAGATTGTCAAAGGAAATATCAGCCCAGGTTCGTTTCAGATAATCCATGTGGTTCTCCGTCAATAAAATGCGAAATCAGAAATCTCAATTTTCAGGATTCCGCTGTCATTATAACACACCTCTGCCAAAAATGGTATGCCATTTTCAAAAAAAGTATCCAGTAACAGTTCTTTTTCTCCAATTTTTTTCCGATAACGCACCTGATATCCAATTTCTCCCTGACCCGCATCGGAAATATACTCCTTCAACCAGCAGGCAGCCAGCATGCAGGGTGCCGCCGCAGGAATTAAACTGCCGTTGGCAAGCAGGCCAAAATCCAAAGCCATACCGTCGTAAGTAATCTGACCGCCATCGTCTGTCACCGTCGCCGTCACACCGGCGATGCTCTCCGGTTCCAGGAGCGTAATGTTCGTCGTCCCCTCCCCATCCACATCGCAAGCCAAGGTGAAACATTGCACCCTCTGCCCGTAATCCACTGTAATCGCCGCAGTAAAGCTGCATCCCCCTGCCTGTACCAACGCCGCCCGAAATTCAATGGCAGGGGTCAAGCTGTTGTCCTCCGCTGTGCAACCTGCAAGACAGCACAGGAGCAAAAAAAATGCTATGGTTCTCCGCATTGTATCACGCCCTCAAGCAAATCGTCGCCGCAACCTGTCCGGTCGCATCACGCAATAACACTCTATGCCCGCAACAGGTAATTATTCCTCTGAAAAACAGATACTTTCTCTTGCCTTTTTCTGCCGTTTATGGCATAATATTTGGGCTTTGCAAATCTCTGTCAGGAGGACTTCCATGGCTACAAAATCTTCCCGTCTGCAACAGACGGTTTCTTCCGGTCTTTTGGTGTTGGCTGCGATTATTTGGGGCGCATCCATTGTCGCTCAGCGGGTAGGCAATGAAACGGTCGGCCCTTTTACCTTTATTTCTCTGCGCTCCCTGCTGGCCTCTACCGCTCTGCTTCCCATGGTTTTTTATCGATTGCACAAGTTGCGCAAACAGGGCACACCCCAAGAACTGCGTCCTTTCCTATTAGGCGGCTTGGCCTGTGGCGGGATGCTGACCGTAGCCTCCTCCTTGCAGCAAATCGGCCTGATGACCACCACTGCCGGAAAGGGAGGCTTCCTTACCGCGCTGTATATGCTGATGGTTCCCATCGTCAGTCTGGTTCTCTTTCGGAAGAGGGTCAGTCCTGCGGTTTGGATCGGTGTTGTTTTGGCATTGATCGGTATGTATCTGCTGTGTGTCAAGGAGGACTTCACCATCGCAGAGGGAGATTTCTATGTATTTCTCTGCGCCATTGGCTACACCGGCCATATTCTATGCATTGACCGCTTTGCCCCCAAGGTGGACGGCGTGCTGTTATCCTGCGCCCAATTCTATGTCTGCGGCTTCCTCACACTGATTCCCACCGTTTTTATCGAGCAGCCAAGCCTCTCTGCCATTCAATCCGTTTGGATGCCCCTTGCCTATTCGGGCATCGGCTCCGGCTCCATCGCCTATACTCTGCAAATCATCGGGCAAAAGCATGTGCAGCCCACACTGGCTTCTCTGTTGATGAGCTTAGAGTCTGTTTTTTCCGCCCTGTCCGGCTGGCTCCTGCTCAACGAGCATCTCTCCGGCAAAGAACTGTTGGGCTGTATTTTGGTCTTTGGTGCCGTTCTCCTTGCACAGATTCCTTCCAAAAAATAATCAAAATTTTCTTGCAAGTCAGAAGATTTTATGGTAGAATATATGGGTATACGAAAAGGCAATGATCGGGCTGCCGGTTGCATAGGCGTTTACAGAGAGGGTGCGTTGCTGAAAGCACCTAACGCTCGCAATGCAGGCCTTCTCCCGTGAGCCGTCCCGCTGAACCTTTCATTAGGCGGGAACGGGTAGCTCCGTTATGGGCTTTGAGTGTGCAGTGTAACTGCAAAAGCGGGTGGTACCGCGAAAGCATAGTCTTTCGTCCCTCTACATTGGGCGAAAGGCTTTTTTATTTTGTGATTTCACCAAAAAGGAGAAACAATATGAGAGAACAGTTAGAACAAATCAAGCTCTCTGCCTTGGCAGAGATGGAAGCCGCTGCCGACGGAGCCGCATTAGAGGCTGTCCGTGTCAGCGTGTTGGGCAAGAAGGGCAGTCTCACCGCCGTTCTCAAGCAGATGGGTAAGCTCTCTGCCGAGGAACGCCCCATTATGGGTCAGATAGCAAACGCTGTCCGTGCAGAGCTGGAAAGCCGTCTGGAAAGCCGCAAGGCACAGTTGGAAGCCGCCGCTTTGGAAGCTCGTCTTGCCGCCGAATCCATCGATGTGACCATTCCCGGCACGCCTGTGGCTATGGGTCACCAGCACCCCATGAACAAGGTGCTGCAAGAGGTCAAGGAGATTTTCATCGGCATGGGCTATCAGATCGTAGACGGCCCTGAAATCGAGGAAGCCAGCTACAATTTTACGCGCCTGAACATCGAAGAAGGTCACCCCTCCCGTGACCGCTCCGACACCTTCTATTTTACCGACGACGATTCCGTCCTGCTGCGCACGCAGACCAGCCCCGTGCAGGTGCGTGTCATGGAACAGCAGCAGCCGCCCATCCGCATCATCTCCCCCGGCCGTGTGTTCCGTAAGGACGAAGCCGATGCCACCCACTCCCCCATGTTCCACCAAATCGAAGGTCTGGTCGTGGACGAAGGTATTACCATGGCTGACCTGAAGGGTGCTCTGGAAACCCTGATCAAGCGTTTGTACAGCGAAGATGCTGTTGTCCGTTTCCGTCCCCACCACTTCCCCTTCACCGAGCCCAGCTGCGAAGTGGATATGCAGTGCTTCAAGTGCGGCGGCAAGGGTGAAATCGATGGACAGCCCTGCTCCACCTGCCACGGTGAGGGCTGGATCGAGCTGTTGGGAGCCGGTATGGTGCATCCCAAGGTGCTGGAAAACTGTGGCATCGACTCTACCAAGTACAGCGGCTTCGCCTTCGGCATTGGTTTGGAACGCATGGCCATGGGCCGTCTGCGCTTCAACGACCTGCGCCTGATTTTCGACAACGATGTGCGGTTCCTGTCCCAGTTCTAAGGAGGTAAGACAATGAAATTAAACAGAAAATGGCTCCATGAGGACTTTGTGGATTTGTCCTCTGTTTCCGACAAGGAATATGTGGAAACTCTCACCGTAGCCGGTCAGAAGGTAGAAACCTATGAGCGGCTGGATGCAGAAATCAAAAATGTGGTGGTCGGCCGTGTCCTGTCCATCACCCGTCACACCAACTCCGACCATATGTGGGTCTGCCAAATCGATGTGGGCAAGGACGAGCCTGTGCAAATCGTCACCGGTGCGCAGAATGTGAAGCAAGGCGACCTGGTTCCCGCCGCACTGCACAATTCCCATCTCCCCGGCGGCATCCACATCACCAAGGGCAAGCTCCGTGGCAAGGTTTCCAACGGCATGCTCTGCTCCATTAAGGAGCTGAACCTCACCCTGAATGACATTCCCTACGCTTGTGAGGATGGCATTTGGATTTTGGAAGAGGACTGCAAGCCCGGTGACGACATCAATTTGATCATCGGCAATGACGACACCGTGGTGGATTTTGAAATTACCAACAACCGCCCCGATTGCTACTCCATCATCGGCTTGGCCCGAGAGTCTGCGGCCGCATTTAACCTGCCCATGAAGCATCATGAGCCCGTGGTCAAGGGAGGCGGTGAAGGTAATCTCTTGGACTTCATTGATGTGGAAGTCCCCGCCGAGGAGCTGTGCCGCCGTTATACCGCCCGTATGGTGCGCAATGTGAAGATCGGCCCCTCTCCCAAGTGGATGCGGGAGCGTCTGCGTGCCAACGGCGTACGCCCCATTAACAATATCGTTGACATCACCAACTATGTCATGCTGGAATACGGTCAGCCCATGCACGCCTTTGACTACCGCTACATTTCCTCCAAGAAAATCGTGGTTCGTCAGAGCGTAGAAGGCGAAAGTCTGACCACCTTAGACGGCATCGAGCGCAAGCTCACTCCCGGCATGCTGGTCATTGCCGACGGTGAGAAGCCCATCGGTTTGGCCGGTGTCATGGGTGGCGAGAACAGCGAAATCGTAGAAGATACGGTAGATGTGGTCTTTGAATCCGCCAACTTTGACGGCACCTCCATTCGTCAGACTGCACTCGCTCTCGGTATGCGTACCGAAGCCTCCGGCAAGTTTGAAAAGAACATCGATCCCATGCTCACCGTTCCCGCTGTCAACCGTGCCTGCGAACTGGTGGAACTGCTGGAAGCCGGCGAAGTCCTTGACGGCATGATCGACATTCTCAACTATATTCCCGAACCCCACACGGTCAAATTAGAGCCGGAACGCATCAACGCCCTGCTTGGTACGAATATTTCTCGGGAAGATATGGTAGAATATCTCCGTCGGCTGGAAATTCCTGTTGAGGGCGACGACATTTTGGTTCCCTCCTTCCGTCCGGATTTACAGCACATGGCTGACATTGCCGAGGAAGTAGGCCGTCTGTACGGCTACAATGTGATCCCCACTACCTCTTTCCGTGCTGCTACCTCCGAAGGCGGCTACACCGGAACAATGGTGCTGGAAAACACCGCAGGAAGCCTCTGCCGCAGCTTGGGCTACAGCGAAATTCTCACCTATTCCTTTGTCTCTCCCAGCATTTTTGACATGATTCGTCTGCCTGCCGATTCTCCCCTGCGCAATGCCATGCGCATTCAGAATCCTCTGGGTGAGGATACCTCCACCATGCGTACCATCGCTCTGCCCTCCATGCTGACGATTTTAGCAAGAAACTACAACTACCACAACGCCGCAGTCAAGCTCTACGAGCTGGCAAAGGTTTATCTGCCCAAGGAAGGCGAATGCCTCCCCGCCGAGCCCAAGCATTTGCTGCTGGGTACCTACGGTGAAGGCGAGGACTTCTTCACCCTCAAGGGCGAAATTGAAGCCATCCTCAAGGGTCTGCACATCCATCCCGGCCGCTACACTGCCGCAAAGGACAACCCCTCCTATCATCCTGGCCGCTGTGCTGTCATTACTGTAGACGGTGTAGAAATCGGCGTTTGCGGACAGGTGCATCCTCTCGTTGCCAAGAATTACGGTATGGATGTAGATGTCTACGCCGCCGAACTGAACTTCACCGCTCTGACCGACTTGGTGCAAGGCGCAAGCACCTATGTTCCCCTGCCCAAGTATCAGGCAGCTACCCGAGATTTGGCAGTTGTCTGCGACGAAGCTATCACCGTAGCCGAGCTGGAAGACAGCATCCGCAAGGGTGGCGGCAAGCTGCTGCGGGAGGTCAAGCTCTTTGACATTTACCGTGGCAAGGGCATCGCCGAAGGCAAAAAGAGTGTTGCCTTCAATTTGAGTCTGCGTGCTGAAGATCGTACCCTCACCGACGAGGACATTGCTCCCGTGGTGGAAAAGATTTTGGCTGAGCTTGGCACCATCGGCGCACAGCTTCGCTAAAATGTAACCAAATTGTTTTCAGATATTCCTTTACTTTATCGCAGTTTTGGTATATGATATAGGAAAAGGAGAAAGGGAGGCGAGCGTATGGAGCGCAACACCATTAAATTCACCACCGTCGATGACAGCAATGAGGAAATGAAGAAAATCCTCATGCAGGTCTATCAATCCCTCACGGAAAAGGGCTATAACCCCATAAATCAGATTGTCGGCTACATTCTCTCCGAGGACCCGACCTATATCACCAATCACAATAACGCTCGCAGCCTCATCTGTAAGCTTGACCGTGATGAGCTTCTGCAGGAGCTTGTGCGGCACTATCTTTTCGATTAAGCAAGGGGGCTTCTTCGGAAGCCCCTGCCTTTTTTTGAATCTCCCAAAACATCCAATTTCGTAATCCCTACGGGCCTTTTGTAACGCTGTGATAAAAAAGTGTTGACAACTCGCTTTCTATGTGTTACAATGCGGTTACATTTTATTTTGGAGGTAGCTATGTCCGAAAAAAATGAAGTCCTGATGTACAAGGGTCGTCCCCTGATGCGGAAGGACAATATGATTTATTATGGCTCTATGGCTGACGAGTACATCGTCATGCTGCAAATCCTGGAAAGCAAGGATTTCAAGGATCTCAAGCTGTCGACCAAGGTTTCTGTGCAGCTTCAGCGCACGGCACCTGATGTCAAAGCCCGAGATCGTGTAGTCAAAAAGAGCGAAAAAGACGCCTTCTATACTGCATTGGATGTTGGCAGTGTGTGGCTGGAGCGTGCCCTGAACAACAAGTAAGGCCACGCAAAAAATTGGGAGGTTCATATGAAGAAAGTTTTCAAAATCGCAGTAGCTCTGCTGCTCACCCTGAGTGTTCTGTGTTCGCTGGCTGTGCCTGCTTTCGCAAGCAGCGAAATCAAGGAAGCCATCGGCATTGTCAAGGCTCGTGGCGGTCTGCGCCTGCGCAGTGAGGCAAACACCTCTTGCACCACTATCGACATCGCACGCTACGGCGACAGTGTTGTTGTCATTTCCCGCCACGGCGATTGGTGCAAGGTCAATTACAATCTGCAAATCGGCTATATGCACAGTGATTACCTGACTCTGAAGGATCGTGAAAATGTGGATTTGGGCACGGGTGCCATCGACGGTTCCGTCGTCAACATGAGAAGCCGCCCCACCACCGATTCCTCCATTGTCACGCAGCTTCGCCGCAATGATGAGGTCGACATCTTTGGCTTTAACTGTGGCTGGTATAAGGTCAATGCCAAGGGAAAGATCGGCTATATCCGCAGTGATTTGGTCAAGCTGTTGGAGATCCCCCCCGAGAACTATGGCGCACCCAAGGAAAACAAGCCCTCTACAGAGAACAAACCCTCCGAAGAAGAGGTTGTTACCGATGGTGCCAAAATCGCTACATATGCCCAGGGTTATGTAGGCTGCCCCTATGTCTACGGCGGCACTACCCCTTCCGGCTTTGACTGCTCCGGCTTTGTCCAGTATATCTATCGTCAGTTCGGCATTTCCATCAACCGTACCGCCACTGCACAGCTCGCCAACGGCTACTGGGTAGCCCGCAGCGAGATGAAGCCCGGCGATCTGGTGTTCTTCGGCTACGGCAACACCGCCAGCCATGTAGGCATCTACATCGGCGACGGCAAGTTCGTCCATGCACAGAACTCCAATACCGGCGTGGTCATTACCGACCTGTCCGTCAGCTACTACGACAACCGTTACCTGTGCGCTCGCCGCATTGTTGATTAAGAAACAAGTCAGTCCCACTCCCCTGCGGCGTGGGACTGACTGTTTTGTATATCAAACCCATATCCCCCGTAGTGCGTGGCATCCTTGACGCGCCTACAGGCATTTTCCTGTGATTCCTATACTGCACAAACCCTGCACCGTAAGTAACGGTGCCCAGATCGTCCCGTGAAGGACTACCGACTTTATGCCATCTCCGTTGCGCGTAAAAGCGCGTCAAGGATGCCGCGCGCTACGACTATTTCGGCTATATTTTCAAACTACCAAATTTCTGCCTATTCGATTGTGCAAGCTGTCTGCCGTTTTGCGGTTCGGGACGATGTGGGCATCGTCCCTACAAACAAATGTGACTGCAAGCCCCTTAATGCAAATTTACAAAATTTTTCATTATCTCTGTAATATCCCCAAAGGATCTGCGTCTATAAGGATAAAGCGGCGGATGCCGCAAAAAAAGGAGGAAATGAAAATGAAAAAAATCATCGCTCTCATGGTATTGCTGAGTCTACTTTGCGGTTTGCTTGCAGGCTGTACAACTCCCTCTCCTGAAACTGTCCCTTCCGTAACGAACTGTCCGGTTTGTCCGGTACCCCCGGAAACTACCACAGAGACGAGAGAGCTTACCGCTGAGCCTACAACCTCTGACATCCCCAAGCCGGAAATGCGGGTAGCCATGATCACCGATTACGGCGATGTCGATGACCAATCCTTCAACCAAACTACTTACGAAGCTTGTTTGGCCTTCGCCGAGGCGAACGGCATCGACTTCCAATACTACAAGACCCAGACCAATGACACCGCTGGCCGTGTTGCTTCCACCGAGCAGGCGATTGCGGAGGGCTATAATGTCATCGTGATGCCCGGCTATGCTTTCGGCGGCACCCTTGTGGAGATTGCTCCCCAGTACCCCGATGTAAAGTTCATCGCATTGGATGTTGCTGCCGGCGACATTCTGGAGAATGCTGTAGCTATTGCAGGTGAGTGCTACGACTACAATCCTGATAATTACAACATAGCTGACTACTTCGACATGAGCAATGTCTACTGCACGGTCTATCAAGAGGAATTGTCCGGCTTTATGGCAGGCTACGCTGCTGTTAAACTGGGCTACACCAAGCTGGGCTTCCTGGGTGGCATGGCGGTTCCCGCCGTGATGCGTTACGGCTACGGCTTTGTGCAAGGCGCAGACTGTGCCGCCGGCGAGCTGGGCGTGGAGGTTTCCATGAACTACGGCTACGCCTCGTGGTGCAATTGCGATGGCTCCATTACCGCCGGTATGGATGCCTGGTATGCAGAGGATACCGAAGTGGTGTTCGCCTGCGGCGGCGGTATATTCACTTATGTAGCCGAGGCTGCTCAGAAGGTCGGCGGCAAGCTGATCGGTGTCGACACCGATCAGGCTCCTGTAATCGACGGTTTGTACGGAGAAGGAATGACCGTTACTTCCGCTATGAAGGGTCTGTATCCCAGCACCTTTGACACCCTGACAGACATCCTCAACGGCAACTGGGAAAACTATGCGGGCCAAATCGCTACCCTGGGCATCGTGTCCGGCACCGATCCCGAAGCCAACTATGTGCAGCTGCCCATAGACAGCACCCAGTGGAGCGAATACTTTACCCCCGAGGACTATCGCGCCCTGTCGGAAGGGATGTTTAACGGCATGATTACTGTTTCAAGCGACCTTTCCGCAGAACCGATAACCCAAAATATCACAGTAAACTACCTCGGCAATCTCATGTAGATTATAATGAAGGAGGGGCACAAAAGCCCAAAAAGAGAGAAATGGAAGATTCAAAAATCGTCGCCCTGTACTGGGACAGAAACGAGGAGGCTATCACCGCCTCCGAAGATAAATACGGTGCCTATTGCAGTACCATATCCTACAACATCACTGCATCCCTCGAAGATGCGGAGGAATGTGTCAACGAGACATGGCTGCGGGCCTGGAATGTCATCCCGCCCGACAAACCCGTTCGTTTAACGGCCTTTTTCGGTAAGATCGTGCGCAATTTGTCCTTGGATTGTCTTCGTAGGAAAAATGCCCTGCACCGTGGCGGTGGAAATGTCTGCCTTGCACTGGATGAGTTGGCGGAGTGTATCCCCGCGCAGCAGAATGTAGAGCAGACTGTCCTTGCAGGCGAGCTGGCAAACACCATCAACCGCTTCCTGAAAACCCTGCCGGAACGGGAGCGCAAACTGTTTTTGCGCAGATACTTTTACTTAGAACCCATGGAGCTTGCCGCCAAAAATCTCCAAATTTCAGCAAAACACGCAGCCGTGATTTTATACCGCGTGCGTACAAAGCTGGCACAAAGGCTGAGAGAGGAGGGCTTAGCATGAGAGCAGAAGACCTATTGGAAGCCATCGGAAAAGTGGATGACGCACTCATCGAGCAGGCGTTGGAGAAAAAAACCGTGCCCTATATGCGTTGGTTTTCTCTTGCTGCGAGCCTCCTTTTGGTGATCGGCTTGGGCTTATTTGCCCTGAAATACCTCCATTTCGATAATAACAATGTCACGATTCCAACGGAATCCACCATGGATACGCAACCCACCACCGGAGACTTCACCACTGAGCCCACCACTACCGAACCATCCACCCCACCCATTATGGAGTACAGGGTCGCCATGATCACCGACTACGGTGACATCACCGACCAATCCTTCAACCAGAGCACCTACGAAGCTTGTTTGGCCTTCGCCGAGGCGAACGGCATCGACTTCCAGTACTACAAGCCCACCAGCAACGACACAGCCGGCCGTGTTGCTTCCACTGAGATGGCTATCGCCGAAGGCTACAATGTTATCGTGATGCCCGGCTATGCTTTCGGCGGCACTCTCGTTGAGATCGCTCCCCAGTACCCCGAAGTTAAGTTCATCGCTCTGGATGTTGCCAAGGGCGACATCCTCGAGAATGCTGTTGCTATGGCAGGCGAGGCTTACGACTACAATCCCGACAACTGGGAGCTGGCTGACTACTTCGACATGAGCAATGTCTACTGCGCTATCTACCAGGAAGAGCTGTGCGGCTACATGGTCGGCTACGCTGCCGTTAAACTGGGTTACACCAAGCTTGGTTTCATCGGTGGCATGGCTGTTCCCGCTGTTATTCGTTACGGTTACGGCTTCGTGCAGGGTGCTGACGCTGCGGCCGGCGAGCTAGGTGTTGATGTTTCCATGAACTATGTCTACGGCAACCAGTTCTTCGGTGATGCTGACATCACTGCCAAGATGGACACTTGGTATGCAGACAGCACTGAGATCGTGTTCGCTTGCGGCGGCGGCATCTACACTTCCGCTGCTGAGGCTGCTCAGAAGGTCGGTGGCAAGGTCATTGGCGTTGACACTGATCAGGCCCCTGTCATCGATGGCATGTATGGCGAGGGAATGACCGTTACTTCTGCCATGAAGGGTTTGTATCCCGCCACCATTGACACCCTGACAGATATCATCCTCAACGGCAACTGGGCTAACTATGCCGGCAAGATCGAGACTCTGGGTCTGGTTTCCGGCACCGATCCCGAAGCCAACTATGTTCAAATCCCCATGGATACTACCCAGTGGTCTGACACCTTCACACAAGAGGACTATGCCGCTCTCATCGCCGGATTGTTCGACGGATCCATCGTTGTTTCCAACGACATCAGCGCAGAACCTGTTACTACCAACATCACTGTTGAGTATCTGGGCAACATCAAGGGCTAATCGCATAAAAACCAACGGCAGGAACCATCCTCGGTTCCTGCCGTTTTGTATGTCAATGTTTTCTTGTTGTCAGCATTTGCGCCAGCTCGGTCAAAAATTCTGTATTCTCGAATACGGAGAGGGCGGAAATAGCTTCTTCCGTCTTTTCTTGCACCATAGCCTGACAGCGTTCCACACCGTACAAGCGAACGAAGGTATTTTTGTTGCCGTCCGTTCCCACGGATTTGCCCAAAGTCGCCGCATCTCCGATGACATCCAGCACATCGTCATGGATTTGGAACGCCAAGCCTATCCCTTCGGCGTATCGGGCCGCCGCCTGCTGCCATTCCTTGTTTCCACCTGCGGCAATTACGCCCAACTGACAAGCGGCAGAAATCAGTGCCGCCGTCTTGCGCAGTTCAATCGCAATCACCTCTTGGGCGGTACATTCCCGCTCCTCGGCTGCCATATCCAAGACCTGACCGCCTACCATGCCCAGCTCTCCTGCACAGTAGGACAGCACCCGTACCGCCTCCACAATGCGCTCAGCAGGCAATTTTGCCTCACTCAGCGCACCAAAAGCGGCAGTCAACAGGGCATCTCCTGCCAAAATCGCAGTCGCTTCCCCGTAGACCTTGTGATTGCTAGGCTTGCCGCGGCGAAAATCATCATCGTCCATGGCGGGCAGATCATCATGAATCAGGCTGTAGGTCTGAATCATTTCCACAGCGGCGGCAAATTCCACCGCATCGGCGGCTTGTCCACCGCAAAGCTCGCAAAATGCCAAGGTCAGAACGGGACGAATCCGCTTCCCGCCAGCCATCAAGCTATAGCGCATGGCCTCAAAAAGTCGCTTCTGCGGCTCGTCTCCGAGAAAACAGCCTTGCAGATAATCTTCTATTCTCTGCACATAGGCAGAGAGCTGTGCATCAAAACGGGACATCTTCAAACTCCCTTTCCTGCGGCGTGCCGTCAGCACCCTTTGTAAGCTGTGTGACCTTCAATTCTGCCGCATCCAAGAGCTTGGTGCAAGAGGTCACAAGGGCTGTCCCCTCTTCAAAGAGGCTCAATGCCTCCTCCAAGGGCACATCTCCCCGCTCCATACGACGGACAATTTCATCCAATCGACCGAGGGATTGTTCAAAATTACGGGATTCTTCCTTCATGTGTCTGCCTCCTGTACCAGTGTTTTCACCCGACCGTCTCCCAAGGTAACGGTGAGCATGTCGCCTTTTTGCACCTGTGCAACACTTTTTATCAGCTTGCCCTGTTCATCTGTCGCCATGGAATAACCACGGGACAGCACCCGCAGGGGGCTCATAGCATCTAATTTTGCCGTCAAACGGACAAAGCGTTCTCTCTGTCGGTGCAAATATTGTTGCGAAGCCGCCGTCAAGCGTTGATGTGTTCCATCCAAACGCATCCGACGGTCTTCGATATAATTCATCGGGTCTTTCAAACAACGAGAACGGCCCAGAGCTTCAACCCGTTGTCGCTCCTGCTTCAAACGCCTTGTCATCAGGGTCAGAAGCAGGGTATTTTTTGCCTGCAAAACCTGTCGCAGCTCCAACTGGTCAGGCACCGCCAGCTCTGCCGCATTGGAGGGCGTTGCCGCCCGCAAATCCGCCACAAAGTCGGAAATCGTCACATCCGGCTCATGTCCCACAGCGGAAATAACAGGAATTTGGGAATTTGCAATGGCATATGCCACCCGCTCATCATTAAACGCCCACAAATCTTCAATAGAGCCGCCGCCCCGTCCCGTGATAATCAGGTCGGCCACTTGATACCGATTTGCATAGCGAATAGCGGCGGCGATTTCTGCCGGTGCTTCTTCTCCCTGCACCCGCACCGCCAGGAGCTTTACTTCACTGAGAGGATAGCGTTTGCGCAAAATACGCAGCATATCCCGCAACGCCGCACCCGCAGAGGAGGTAATAATGGCAATTCTGTGGGGGAAGCGTGGTAAGGGCTTCTTTCGCTCCAAGGCGAACAGTCCTTCTGCCTGCAAGCGAGCCTTGAGCTGCTCAAAGGCCATGTGCAAGTCGCCAACCCCATCCGGAATCAGGCTTGTACAGTAGAGCTGATAGGCACCGTCTCTGGGAAACACGGAAATCCTTCCTCCCGCAATGACCTGCATACCATTCTGAGGACGGAAGCGAAGCTGCATGGCGGCTCCCTTGAACATGACGCAGCGCAGTGCGCCGTTGGCGTCCTTCAATGAGAAATAGTGATGCCCTGATGGATAAAGCTTATAGTTGCTGATTTCGCCGCGAATAAGGAGCTGGGACAAAAAAGCGTCCTCCTCAAATCGGCATTTCAGATATTCATTGATTTGGGAAACTTCATAAACCTGCTGCATGATGGGCCCTCCAAGCCAATACCGCCGTACCAAGAGCATTATCCGTGGCATACTGCGGTGGACAGAAAATCGCAGGTAAATTCCTGCAGCTCTCCCGCAGCAAAGAGTTGGAAGCTACGCCACCGGCAAACACGACCTTGCAATTCGGATACCGCGCCAAAGCATTTTTCGTGGCCTGTAAAATCGCCCCAATGACACAGCGCAGAGCGTAGCCCGCCGTCTCTGCGGCTTCTCCCGAGTGGTACTGTTCTACCTTATTCTGCACACCGGACAGGGAAAATTCCATTTCCTTCACCTTCACACGAAAGGTGGTCTTGTCCTTCGCTTCCCGACTCAGAGCATCGATCTGTTTTCCCGCAGGAAAGGCCAAGCCCAAGAGCTTGCCTGTGCGGTCAATGAGCTGTCCGGCGGAAATATCCGTCGTACCGCCGATTTTTTCACAATGTACACTTGTCCCCTCAGGGGTCACATACAAGAGCTCCGTTGTTCCGCCGGACAAGTGCCATGCAAGGTGGGGCTCGTCCATCAGCTCCATATGTTCAGAAGAAAAGAGGGAGGCCGCCACATGCATTTGCTGATGGGCAAAGGCATAAACGGGAATGCCCAACGCAGCCCCAAGCACTCTCGCCTGAGACTCTCCCGCCAAAAAGCAGGGCATATAGGAGCCCTCCACCGCCCGCGGGCGGGTACTCACTCCGATGGCATCGATGTCCGTCCTGTCGATATCCGAAAACAGCCTGTCGGTCAATTCCGGCAGGCGTTTTACATGGGCAAAGAGGGCATCACTCTGACGCAGGCCGAGGCTGCCCTGCTCCACATCCAAAAGGCGCGAAACATTATGCCCCTGCCTGCCGTCAAAGACCGCCACAGAAGTTGTATAGTTACTGGTGTCAAAGGCAAGCACTCTCATGCCTGTTGCTCCTGCCGACTGCGGGCAAAGCTGCGAAGGATGCCGTTCACAAAGGACACCACATCCTCTTCCTCATACTTTCGGGTCAGGTTGACACATTCGTTGATGGCGACACCGATGGGAACATCCTCCACATAGAGGGCCTCATAGATGGCCAATCGCATCGCCGCCTTGATAAAGCGGGAAATGCGGTGCAGATTCCAACCGATGGAATATTGGGAAATCAATGCGTCCAACTCCGCACTGTGGGCAAAGACGCCTTCCACGCAAAGGCGGATATAATCCACCTGCTTGCGGCTGGGACGCTCCGTGTAGACCTCGTTCTCCTCGGCAAGGGCATCGTAATAGCCCCGCTCCAAACGGGCTTCAATGGCCTGCGCAGGAGCTTCCTCGGTGTAGTCCAGTTCATAAATCAGATGTACCGCCAGTTCTCTGGCATTGGTTCTCGTCATGGGATTTCTCCTTCTTGTACGAATCTACGGCAGGATGAAATCATCCCCACCGCTTACTTCAGTAATTCCGACTTGGGTACGGCAATACCGCTGACATTTACATTGACCCGCAGCGGGCTGATGCCCGTCATGGCTGTCACCTCATCCACAATGGCCTCCTGCACAGCTTTTGCCACGGAAACCACGGCACTGCCCATTCTTACCACCAGATTACAAGAGATTTCAAAGCCTTGCTGGCGGAACTGCACTCGAATCCCCTTGCGCAGATTCTTTCTGCCGATGATATTTCCCAAATCAAGGCTCGTGCCGGTGCACAAACCGTAGACTCCTTCAACCTCACGCACAGCAGATGCAGCAATGGAAGCAATGACCTCCTCGGAAATGAAAATCATTCCGTTTTCCTCTGTCTGAGTCAAATAATCCTTTTTTTCTGCCATATCAAAGTCCTTCCCTTCTGTTTGGCGCGACAGCACCATTTTCTCCTTTATATTGTACCACAATTTTTCAAAAAAACAATACTTTTCTTTCCTATTCTACACCAAAGATGCGAACATCTGACAAAGTAAGCTCTGTCTGAGACAGAACGATGTCAGCAAGCAGGGAAACATCCGTTTCCGTCAAGCCCTCAGCAGGAGATGCCACCGCTACGGAAATGCCGTCGTCGCTGATATAGGCAACGCAATCCCGATAGCCCTTGGCAATGACCAGGCTTTCGATTTGGGACTCCGCCAGTGCATCAGCAATGATCTCCTCTAACTTCTGATTGGTTTCTGCCGTATCAGCGCCCTCTGCGTAGGCAATCGTCTCTTGCAACAGAGCCACCATTTCGTCCCGTGCCGTCTGACGAGACAAACGCATCCGCGCAAAGTATTCCCCACTCTCCGTCAGGCTGTTAGCCTCCTGCATGGGAAGATCAATGCTATCGTTGAGCACCAGCGTAGATTCCCCTAAAATTTTGTCTGCATCCAGTGTTTTTGTCAAATCCACCGCATCACTGCCATAGAGCCAGTTGAGATAGATGCCGGCACACAAAAGTACCAATACGCCCGCCACCACTGCATTGCGTTTCCAGATCTTCATTGTCATTCCTCCATCATTTCATTTTTACAACTGTGATTTTGTCACTGCCCAAGCCCGTCAGGGCCGCCACCGCCTCTACCAAGCGAAGCTGTACCGCCGCATTGCCGCCGCCCTGACAGACGATCAGAGCTCCCTGAAAGCGAGGGTAGTCCACCGTGGTAACTGCTGCTTTATCGTATGCACTGCCCTCGGACAAAATGACTGTTTTCCGATTCTCTTCCTCACCGTTACGCTGTACATCCTGATGGTAATGGGTATAGCTGTCCCGTGCCAGCGTCAGTGCCACCTCCACCTGCCCCACCCCATCCATACGGGACAGGATTTCCGTCAAACGCTGCTCCAACTGTGCGGCATAGTCCTCCTGCTCCTGCACCACGGGAATCTTCGTCTCCTCCTTCTGTTTGGGAATGAGCAACAGAGCCATGCCCAAAAGCAGTACCAAAAGCGCGTACTTATATTTTTTTAAGCTCTTTGTCAGGGCATCCATGTACGAGCTAATTTGCTTCATCCATCGTCCACTCCTGCCTTTCTATGGGAATTCCCAAACTTTCACTCATAAAAATGCTCAATTCCGTAAACTGGCTGTGATTCACAAGCCCCACCAAACGCACCGACACAGGAACGGGATATTCCGCATCACTCAGTTCTACCTCTGCCCGCACGAACGCCCCCAGTGCCGCAGCCCTTTCCTCGATATGGTGCTGTGTATCCCGTTTGATATTCTCCCGCAGACGAGCTTGGTACTCCTGCTGCACGGCATCGCTGTCAAATTCGTTGCCCCCAAGCGACATCAGATCCTCTGACAGTTCCGTCCAATCTAAGGACGGCAGAGGGCGCAGCACCACCAAGACCACAAGCAAACCGGAGATCAGCCGCACCACGCCCCGTATCCGCTCCTGCTGCACCACAGCCATCGCCAAAGCCGCCAACAAACACACCGCCACAATGCTGCTGAGATACGCTCGCAGCCCCTCCATCATACCACCACCTTCAAAAAGCAGATGCAGGAAATGAGCATCATCAGCCCACAGGCACCGCACATTCCCAGAAGCATTCCCATCGCCGTGGACAGATGCTTGAGCAGTTGCACATGGGGCTTGCTGCCCACCGCCGCACTCAGAGCCGCCGTGAGCTTCATCAGCAGATATTGGATCCCAACTCGCAAAAAGGGCAACAGCGCAATGGCAAGCACCGCCAGCATGCCGAAGATACCCACTGTATTTTTCAGCACCGATGCACCCGCCAGCAGACTTTCCGAGGCATCGGAAACGATACTTCCCACCACAGGAATCATTCCCGAAATAGCCGCCTTGGTGGCCTTCACTGCAACTGCATCGGCACTGCCGCTGATCACACCCGTCAGACTCATATAAGCAGTAAAGATGTACAGTACAATGCGCAGACATTTGGAAATAAGCCAACCGATAAACTGCCGCAGCTCCGAGAGCATATTGCCACCCACCGCCGCCTCCGCAGTCGCCATGGCGACATAGAAATAGACCGCAGGGACTAAGATTTTACTAATGAGCTGCATCCATAGCTGAGAAAACAGCACCGTTCCCCCATACAGCGCAGAAGCCGTGGCTGGTGCTCCCGACATAGCAAGGGAGGACGCCATCACCGGCAGCATACAGGCAGAATAGTCCGTCAAATTCGTGACCGTGCTTTTGGCAAGTCCCACCATAGAAGAAAATGCCCCCAACAGACAGGCACAGATGCCCAAGGCTCCCACTACGGTAATTGTCAAATTCTTAGGTGTATTGGCTTGTACCAGACCGCACAGCAGCACGATTGCCATCATAGTGCCGCAGAGCTTCATCCCCTCTTGGAAGCTGCTTTGACTTCTGCCCAGAGCCTTGCCCAAAACAGCCTTGGCGCTGCTCCAAAAATCCGTTTGCTCCGAGGGGGTGATCCCCTCCATTACCTCCTCCGCCTCCTCAGGAAGCCCTTCCACAAGAGCCTCCTCCTCCCCTGCCCGCACAGGCAGACAGAGCAGCAGAATCAGAAGGAAGCACAGCATCATTTGTTTCATCCGCCACCACCTATGCTCTGTATCAGCTCCAGCACCGCTTCAAAAAGTGGCAGTGCCACAGAAAGTGTCAGAATTCCACCGCACAGCTCAATGAGACGAGCAATGGCCCCCTGCCCCGCATCGGTGCAGACCGTACTGCTGATTTGTGTCAACAAGCCGATGCCCACAGCCTTTGCCATAGGAGCCAGCAAACCGTCGCTCAATCCTGTCTGTTGATGGAGCTTCTCGAAAAAACGCAGAAGCGGCTTGAAGGTATCCACAAGCAGCAAAGCAATCAATACGCAAGCCATCAGACTCAACAGCAGAGCCGTTTCGGGACTTTGCTTTTTCAAAACCGTTACCAGCAACGCCGCCAAAATTCCCAACGCTGCTACCTTCAGTAGTACCTCCATCAGAAGTCAAAGAGCTGCTTCACCAGCTCAAACAGCTGTGAAATCTTCTGTACCACGATGAACAGCACCACCACCAATCCCGCCAGGGTGGTCATTGTGGCCTGCTCCTCCCGTCCCGAGCGTACCAAAACCTGATTGAGAATGGTCACAATGATTCCCACGGCGGCTATTTTGAAAATCAGATCTACTTCCATACATCACAGCATCAGAATCACGAGGGCGATGCCCGTACAAAAGCCCAGGGAAGCATAGCTTTTGGCAAGAGGACGCTTTTCCCGCTCCGTGCGCTCCAAAGCCGCCTTCATGCGCTGTCCACTGAGCTGCAGCATCCGGTTTTCCCCGTCCATGTCGTAGCGGCCCAAGGTGGAACAAAGCTCCAAAAGGGACAGCATTGCATCCTTGGGCAGACACAAACCGTGGGTATCGGAAAGGGCGTGCTCCACCGCACGATTGCGGGGTGTTCCCTGCTCCAAATTGGCTGCCAGTGCGTGAAAAAAGCGACTGCAAGCTCCCTGTGTCCTGCGACCTGCCACACGGTAGAGCTTGGGCAGCGGCAGCAAAGAGTAATTCAGCTCACATTTGAGAATTTCCACCGCTCCCACAAAGTCCCGAAGCTGCCGAAGCTGCCGATAGAATTGCAAGCCCTTTCCCAGCCCCAGCCCACCGGCCCCCGCCAGCACCAGCGCCGCTCCTATGATTCTAAGCATTTGTTAATCCCTCCATTCGGATATTCCGTTGTGCATCCAAGACGATCAGTGTCTCAAAAATCCCTGCCTCCAACAGGCTTCGATATACAGGGCGGTTATGCAGGTCTGCCTTTTGGTACGCATGAGCCGTAGCCAAAAATCGCACGCCGCAATAGGACGCTCGCAGCATTGCCGCCACATCCCCTGCCGCCGTGATCTCATCCACGGCGATCCACTGGGGATTCATGCTCCGCAGAAGCATCTCAATGGCTTGCTCCTTGGGGATTCCCGACAGCACATCCGTGGTACGCCCCAAGTCAAACTGTGGTTTCCCATCCACACAGGCCGCCAGCTCCATACGCTCGTCCGCTACAGCTATGCGAAAACGAAATCGCTCACTGAGTTGTCGGATCAAATCCCGCAAGAGGGTTGTCTTACCGCTCCCCGGTGGGCCAATGAGCAAAGCGGATTGGGGATGTGTCCACAGATGATCTGCCGCAGTATCCGCCACACCACGAATGGGGCGGGCAATGCGCAGATTCAAAGAGCTGATCTCCCGCAGGCTGTACAGCTCCAAACCATGATACACCCCTGTCCCACAGATGCCCAGCCGATGTCCCCCCGTCAATGTGAGAAAGCCACGGCGCAGCATTTCCTGCGCAGTATAGTGGGATTGTCCCATGGCTCGTTCCAGTGTTTCCTGCACCATGGTCGTGGTCGTCAAAAGGGAAAGCGGCCGTTCCCGTCCATGAATCAAGCAGCTTACTCGCCGTCCCCGCCGTAAACGCAGTTCTTCTATGTATTCCGCTTCCTCCAACGCCAGCACAGCCTCCCGCAGCTCAGCGGGCACAAAGTCCAACGCCTGTCTAACCTGCATATCCGTCCCTCCTGCTCCACTGTATGCAGATACTTTCCCCTATATGCACAAAACGGCGCAGCCCTTGGGCTACGCCGCTTGCGTGGGATTTACTTTCTGTCGAAGGACATACAATCGGTGCACTGCTTGGCAGTGGGATCGGCCTCATGGGTACCCACCATAATCTTGTCGAGAGAGCAATAGTTCTCTGCACCACAATGATGACGGCACTGGCTTACAGTGCACTGGATGCTGCGATTGGCAGTTTCATGGCAATTCATGTGTCTGACCTCCTTCCTTCGATGTAACCATAGTCTGCGCAAATACAGACAGATTATCAAAGGAAAAATTTGACACAGCAAATAAAATCGTTTATAATGTAGGAAGCTCTGATGCAATCTGCAAGAGCAGACATTGATTCAGAGATTCCTCAAAAATACAGCCGCTTCTGCGTGGACGGAGCTTCCGCGTGGCTGCAATCTATCCTATGCTCAGGAGGTTTCCTATGATAAAGCTGTCTCCTTCTATTTTATCCGCTGATTTTGTCAATTTGGAGCGGGACATTCGCAATCTTGTCGGTGCAGACTATGTGCATGTCGATGTCATGGACGGCCTGTTCGTTCCGAATATTACCATTGGCATTCCCGTCGTCGCCGCCATTCGCCGTATTACCACCCTTCCTTTGGATGTGCATCTGATGATTGACCGTCCCCTGCGCTATGTAGACGACTTCTGCAAGGCAGGCAGTGACATCCTCACCATCCATGTGGAAGCAGACACGCAGGAGAATACCCTGACTGCGCTGAAACGGATTCGGGAGTTGGGTGTCAAAGCCGCCATTTCCGTTAAGCCCAAGACCCCTGCGGAAACCGTACTTCCCTTCCTGCCCTATTGCGATTTGATTTTGGTGATGACCGTAGAGCCGGGCTTTGGTGGGCAAGCCTTTATGGAGGATATGATGCCCAAGCTACAGCAGATTCGCCATTATATCGATGAACAAAATCCTGCCTGCGAGCTGGAGGTAGACGGCGGAGTGAACGAAACAACCGCCAAAATCTGCACCGCCCACGGTGCCAATGTGCTTGTCGCCGGCAGTGCCTATTTCAAGTCCCAAAATCCCGCCGTCTTTGCCGAAGCGGTAAAGCAGGTGTAACTGTCTCTGAGCGGGCATCTATCCTTGGATGCCCGCTCTGAGTGTCAAAATCCAGCCAATTATCCCAAAAGTTCCCTGTTGACAAGTGCTCGACTTTATGATATGTTAACAACGCACCTTGCACTGCACATACTCTACAGTACGAACTGATCAGACCGTGGCGAGGGTCATGGAGTCGGGTCGCAATGGCGACAGCGGAAGCACATCATCCGCGGGACAGTATGAAAGGATTACTGTCTCGTGGGTATTTTTATGCTTTTTTGGCAATAAAAATCCCACAAGGATGTCATTCACAGAAAGGATTTGCGCCTAAAGGAGGATTATGTTATGAAAAAGCAGAAAACAAGCAACATAACAACTGTTACCACCGAGGAATTCCAGAGGGTAGCCAACCGCGTATCGGTAGTGACGATCATCGGTAATGTGATCCTATCCGTTTTTAAGCTTTTGGCAGGTATATGGGCTCATTCCAGTGCCATGATCAGCGATGCAATCCACTCCGCATCGGATATCTTCAGCACTGTTGTTGTCATAATCGGCGTAAGGCTCGCCTCGAAAGCTCCCGACAAAGAGCACCCCTACGGCCACGAGCGCATGGAATGTGTGGCGGCTATATTGTTAGCCATGGTGCTGTTCATCACCGGTCTTGGCATCGCCGCAGGTGCTTTTCAGACAATCCTGAAGGGAAGCTATGACGACTTACAGGTGCCGGGAATCCTTGCTCTTGTGGCAGCTATTGTATCCATCATCGTCAAAGAAGGAATGTACTGGTACACAAGATACCACGCCAAACGGATTGACTCAAGTGCGCTCATGTCTGATGCTTGGCATCATCGTTCGGACTCCTTTTCTTCTGTGGGTGCGCTCATCGGCATCGGTGGTGCAATGTACGGATATCCGCTTCTTGATGCTGTTGCAAGTCTTGGCATTTTCTTCTTTATTGCCAAAGCAGCCTACGAAATTTTTACGGATGCAATCGACAAGATGATCGACCGTTCCTGCGACGAGGAAACGGAACGGCAAATTTCCGACTGTGTGATGCAAAATGAGGAAGTGCTGAAAATCGACAGACTGCAAACACGCAAATTCGGAACCAAACTGTATGTAGATATCGAAATTCTTCTTGACGGTAGTTATACTTTGCAGAAAGCCCATGAAATTGCAGAGCAAGTGCACAACGACATTGAACAAAATTTCCCCAAGATTAAGCACATTATGGTGCATGTAAATTCAGCGAATTCATAAAAGCAGCCCCGTGGAATGCTCCACGGGGCATTTTTCATAGATAATACGCCGTATCTGTGGCGAAAAAGTACAAAATTCGTTCTTTTACAGACAAGTCAAAAATACGGGACAAGGCGCGGGAATAGGCATCCATCTGACCACGGTAATGCTCTGCCCGTTCTGCTTCCTCGCCTTGTTTGATTCGGTCGGACTTAAAATCCAGAATCAGCAGTCCATCCTCCTCCATGACACAACAATCCGTAACGCCCTGCAGGAGAAGCTGTTCTCCCGTCAGCTCGGCATCATATTGACCCGCATCCTCCAAAACGGAGAATTTGAATTCCCGCACCAGCTTTTTCGCAGCCAAAACACGCTGTCCCAGCTCCGATTGGAAGAAACGCAGCAGTTTCAGGGGCGGAACGGCCTCTGCTTGCTCCAATGTCAAAAATCTCTGCTCCACTAAACGGCGCAGCTCCCCTTGCACACCTGTCAGGCTGTCGCAGGCAGCATAGGAAAGATACTGCATGGCCAAATGAATGGCAGTGCCCCGTTCCGTGGCTGACAAGCCGCGGCGGTCAAATCGGGGCTTGCTGAAACGCAGGGCGGGAGCAAGCTCCTGCAATTCCTCGCCACCCTTGAGCTGGGTTGCCGTCAGCTTGGCGGGCGTGACAGCGGCAACAGGATAGGCGTAGCTCACAGGTTGCAGAGGCGGCAGCGTGCGCTCCTGTGTCTGCTCCTCTTGCTCCACAGGGGCCCCGGGCAAATAGTCCCCGCCCGCATGGCACTGCATGAGCCAAGGAAACTCCGAAACCTTTCTGTCAATCCCCGACTCACTGCACAAGGTTCCCGACTCGATATGAGTCAGAGCCGTCATCAGCACCCAATCTGCCTGACTTTTCGCACCTTCGATTTGCGCATCCCGTGCAGGCACGCTCAAATCGTGGGCCAAGCTCTCAATATGCGCAAGCAGATTCTTCTTACAGCAGGTCATAATCAGACGGTAACGCGGCCGCGTCATGGCCACATAGAGCATACGCATTTCCTCAGAACGGTTCTCACGACAAATCCGATGAGAAATGGCACTGTGGGCCACCGTGGGATAGCTGATAGCATGTTCCCCATCGATCAGGCGGGTTCCCATCCCCAATTCTGTATCAAAGAGCACCGTTTCCCGTGCATCCATCTGATTGAATTCCTTGCACAAGTCGGTCAAAAAGACCACGGGGTACTCCAAGCCCTTGGATTTGTGTACGCTTAGAATCTGCACAACGCCCTTGCGTCCTGTATCATCGTTTTTCACGCCATCTTCCTTCCAACGCTGCACCTGCCGCAAAAAGGCCGATAAGCCGAAATGACCGCCGCCCTCAAAACCATCCACCAAGGTCAGGAAGCTATCCAAATTCTCCTGTCCCATGGGATAGGTCTGTCGCAGGGAAAGGACTTCGTCAATGTCATCCATCAGTGCGTGGAGGCTGCCCCGTTGGGCAGAGCGGCGCAGACGCAGCAGCATGGCACGCAACTGCTCCGCTTCCTCGCACTCTGCCAACAGCTCCCACAAATCGCCCTCCTTCTGCTTTCCACGCAAGAAAGCCAAGACATCCGGAGAAAAGCGAACCACAGGTGAAAACAGAACCGTGAGCAACGGAATATCCTGATGGGGATTGTCAATGACCTGCAACAGAGCGCAGAGGAAACGAATTTCCTCCGTGTCAAAGAGGTCTTCATTTGCAAAGCTGGAAGCGATGCCATAGCGAGCAAGGGCGCTCTGATAGACCGCCGCCTTGCCCGCAGGAGCGCGCATTAGAATGGCAATGTCCTCTGGCAAAATGGGGCGATGCCCCTCTCCTTGGGGCACGGTCTCCCCTTGCAGCATTTTCGCAATGCGACGGGCCGTAAATTCCGCCTCAATTTCCTCCCGTTTCACCGCCGCCTCTGCGCCCTCGGCAGACAGGTCAATGCAGTGCAGCTCCACGGCGGCACCCTCGGGCAGCTCCTTGGCGTTGGCACGCAGGGCTTCCGCCTCGGTGTAGCGCAAGCCGCCCACCCGTCGGGTCATGGTCAGGTAAAACACATCATTCGCCGCATCCAAAATCGGCTTCACGGAGCGGAAGTTGTCGGAGAGCAGAATCTTCCGTGGCTCACCCTCCTCGGCATCTTCATAGTTCTTGTAACTTCGGTATTTCTCCAAAAAAATCTCAGGGTCTGCCTGTCGGAAGCGATAAATGGATTGCTTCACATCTCCCACGAAGAACAGATTTTGTCCGTTCCTGGAAATGCCGTAGAAAATGGCATCCTGCACCTCGTTGGTGTCCTGATATTCGTCAATCATCAGCTCCACAAAACGCTTGGAAATCTCCCGCGCCTCTGCGGTGGGAGTCGTTCCCTTTCGGTAGAGCAAGCGAAGGGTCTCCTGTTCCAAATCGTTGTAGTCCAACACATGGCGGCGGCGTTTTTCTGCACTGTAAAGGGACAAAAACTCTTTTGTCAGCTCCAACAAGCCCCGCACGGCGGGAGCCGTCGCCCGCACATCCTCCAACATCGACTCTTCCTCGCCACACAAGCGATCCAAACGGCTGTGCAGCTCCTTCCAAATGCTCTCACGCAGGTCCTTCAGCCAAGTCTGCTTTTCCTTCTCCGTGCAGTTGCGTATGGTAGCAAGGCGTTTTTTCTCCAAAGGAACCTTGCGCAAATCCTCCCGCTTTTCCGTGCTGTACAAGTCACGAAGCATCTGCCGAAACTCTAAAAACATGGGCGCATAGCCCTGCAAGCAGGGAGTTTGTTCGATCAGCTCACAGGCACGATCCATGGATTGCAGACAGCCCTCCAGCCAACGCCTCCACTCCCCAAACAAATAATCCAGCCAAGGAGCAATGGTGAGATTTTCCTCCTGCCACTGTCGCAACAGCTTCTCCAAGGCCGCGTCCCGATTTCGGCTGGACGAAAGCAGATCGCAGCACTTTAAAATCTGCTTGGGCAGCTTGCGGTCATCCCGCCCCGCTCCCAGCATATCCACAGCTGCCGTAATGTCTTCATTTTTTCGTGTATAGGCATCCTCTAAGAGCTTATCCATCACCCGCTCTCGCAGGGCATCCGTCTCCTGCTCATCGCACAGGCGAAAATCCACTGGCAAATCCAGAAGATGGGTGTACTCCCGCAGCAATGACGAGCAGAAGGAATGCACTGTGGAAATCTGCGCCGAATAGACACGGCTCATCTGCTGCTGTAAATGGCGGTCATTGGGGCAATCCGCTAATTTTTCACTCAGACGGGCAATGAGCTTGCCCCGCAGTTCTGCGGCGGCGGCCTGGGTAAAGGTAATCATCAGAAAATCATCCACATTGCACTGTTCTTCCGCCACTCGCTTGAGTACGCGGTCAATGAGCACGCGTGTCTTTCCTGAACCCGCCGCAGCAGAGACCAACAAGGCACCGCCCCGATTATTGATGACCTCCTGCTGCTGTACGGTCAGTTGAATCTCAGCCACAGACTTCCCCTCCTTCTACAGCACTCCAAAACTCCTTGGGCGACAAACGCTCCAACCAGCGGATTTCTCCCTTTCCTCCGCAGACCTCGCTGTAGGGACACCACTGGCACGCACTGCCGATCTCGCCCTTACCCTCGTAGGGATTGGGGGTGATTCTGCCGCTGTACAGCTCGTCTCCCAGCTCTGCTACCTTGGAGAAAACAAAGTCCTCCAAGACACGAAGCTGCTCCCCATCAGCCAAATAGCTCTGCGCCTTACCCCTATTATCGTTGCGATAGGGCATAAAGCGAGGGCTTTCCCCGGGCTCCATCGCCTGCAAGACCCGCTCATCCCGATACAATAAGCCACTGCAACTATGGCTGTCGATGCTGTGCTTTTCCAGTTCTTCCTCGCTCAACCGTTCCTGCTTACTCACCTGCTCCATACGGGCAGGAAAATACAGCACTCCTGCAGGATAGGGCTGTTGGGGCATCATACGCCGCAGGGCAAAGAGATACAGAAGCATCTGCAAGCCCAAGCCATAGTAAATTTTCGTATATTCAAAGCTCTTTTTGCCGGTTTTATAATCCACAACACGCACATAGCAGCGTTCCCCATCCTGCCAAATATCGGCGCGGTCTACCTTGCCTTCCAGTTCTGCCTCCATATGCGAACCCACGATTTTCACCGCAGGCAAATCTGCATCCCGATTACCGAAGCTCAATTCAAACCATTTCGGCTCAAATTGGCTCACAGACAACTCCGCATAGAGCCGCCGCACCACCGTGCGCACCTCAGAAAAACTGCGGCGGAACAGATATTCGGCACGCTCCGATTCCCACAGAGGTGCTAAAACCTCTACCGTGTAGGCTTCCATAAATTCCTCCGCAATTTCCAGCACCCGCTCCACAGACACCGTAGCAAAACCGCCCTCCTCCATCACCTTGGGCACCGTATGCTCCAAGACATCGTGGACGAAGGTTCCATACAGAGAGGCATCCATCTGTGCCGTCTTGCGCTCCTCGGCCTTTAGTCCGTATTGCAGGAAATAGGCAAACCGGCAAGAAGCCAGCACATCCACCTTGGAGGAAGACAGGCGCAAGGTTTTTCCATAGAGTGCCGTTACCGCCGAATCCGACAAATCGGGGATTTGGTAAGGCTGGGACTTTCCACAGGCAATGGCATACTCCCTCGGCGCACGGCATACGAGGGCTTCATCCGAAGTAATACATCTTCCATCTGGGAACAAATTTCTTGCACGGCGGGCATAATACGCCTCCCGTCCCTTGACAGTTCCGATATACAAGCCCTTCTCAGGGGCAGAGAATACGCTATCCATCATGGCAAGCTCTCTGTCCAACGCCTGCATGGTAGTGGGGGCTACACCAAGCCCCTGCGCCATAAGCAAATTCCGTTCACTGTCCGTAAGTAGACTTTGATTGCTTTGCATAGTGGGAAATGCCCCCTCATTTGCTCCCAAAAGGAACAAATAAGGCGTATCATTGCGCCGCTGAGAGGACAGACTTCCCACGGAAATGCAGTCCATGGAAGCAGGGATAGTACCTACGGTATATAAGCTCACCGCTGTACGGAACAACAGCCGAAACTCTTCCACACTGCGCACCGTTTCGCCTAAAATACCGTACATCTGCTCCATCAAACCGCAGATAATTTCATAGACTTGGGCATATTCCTGTGCTTTTTGCAGTTCCCCTGCCGACGACAGCTCTGCGGCCATAGCATTGAGGGTTTCATTGAGCTGAATTTCTTCCAGGAAATCGTTGAGGCGCAGCAACATTTCTCCTGTATTCGCCGCACGACGCAGACCGTCCCGCAAGTGGCTCAGGGGCAGCATCAAGCTCTCCCTGTCCCGATTCAGAGCCTCCAAACAGTTCCGTTTCCGTTCCTCCCGTACCTCTCGCATCCCAAAAGGATTTTGCGTCCAAGACTGCTCCAAACGCGAGCCACTCAGACCCCAAAGCAAGATGTAATTTTCCAAGCGGTCACAGGCATCGGCAGACAAAGGCACGAAGCCCGATTTAAGATAGGACAAAACATCTTCCTGCTCCATCCCATCAGCGGCCTCCAATGCGGCTAAAAGCATATGCACCACGCTCTGCCGCAAAATATCCGTATCTCCCGCAAAATAGGCAGGCAAATCTGCCCGATGAAACACCGTTTCCAGCAGGGGTCGATAAGTTGCATAATCAGCACAGGCCACAGTGATGTCCCGCAGCCGCACGCCCTGCTCCAACAGCTTCAAGATTTCCCCTGCGGTAATGCGACATTCGTGCATGGCATCGCCGCCCTCTATAAACTGCACCATTCCCTCTGCGCTGCGCTCTCCCCTGCCACCGCCAAACAGGTGGCTGCGGAGATATTGCAGAGGACTGTCCTGTTCCTCGGATGCTACCGCAATCACTTCGGCTTGTTTCTCCAAGCTCAGCAATTTACGCCCCGTTTCCCGCGCGGCGGCAAACTGCTGTTCGCCATCTGTAAGGTCATCACAGTGAAGATAGACGGAAACCTCACCGCCTCCCAGTAAAAGTTCCTTGATGATTTCCAGCTCAATGCCGTTGAAATCCGTAAAGCCGTCAAAATAAAAGTGTTTTCCTTTGGGAAAATCGTTGCCCTCCAAAGCGATGAGGAGGCGAGACAGACGGCTTTCAGGGCTCTGCCCTAAGTTGGCGCACACGCTGTCAAAGCTCTCCATAAGCAGGGCAAATTCCTCTAACTTTTCACCCAACACGCCTTCGCAAAAGCGAGATTTCTCCCGTAAATTCTCGGGACGGATGCAAAAACTGCGTAATTCCTCCAGCATTTGCAAAAGCTGTAACAAAAAGGCGGGCTTATTGGCACCCACGCCGTAGATTTTCAAGCGAGAGCGTACCTGTTCCACAGCTAAAGACATCATCAAAAGCCGTCCCGCTGCATCCGTTTCCGTATCGGCAATCCCGCCCTCGCAGGCGAATACCCGCATAGCCAAACGGGAAAAGCCCAATACCTCTGCATAACGGGAGATCGTCGCTCCACCCTCGGCACACAAACGCAGCTCTGCCGAATGGGAAAACTGCTCGGGCACAATTAAAAGCTGTCCTCCCTGCCCCTGCTGCGCCGCAGCGCAGACAGACGCATACATACGGCGGCTGTTTTCCTTTCGATCCTTAGACAAATACAAACGAAGCATCGTATCACCTCTTGCCTACATCATATCACATTTTCTGTCGCAAAAACAGTACAAGAAACAAAAAAATTTAGCCCCGCCGCAAAAGCGGCAGGGCTTTTCCTTGGATTACAGCTTGTCCTTATTTTCCTTTTCACGCTTCTTCTGTGCGGCACGCTCCCTGGCAGCCGCCTGCGCCTCGGCACGAGCCTGCTTTGCCTTCTCCACTGCGGTTTCGTTGGTCATCACGGAGAACTTCTTCAGCTCCATGCGAACACGATCCTTGCTGGTCTCAATGACAATACTATCGCCGTCGATCTCCACGATCTTGCCGCAAATGCCGCCGATGGTGATGATCTTGTCGCCAATCTGCAGGGCGTTACGCAGGGCTTCTTCTTCCTTCTTGCGCTTCTTCTCGGGGCGAATGATCATAAAATACATCATAGCCACCATGACCACAAGCATTACAATAAACGATACATCCATAGTTGTTCCTCCAATTTTTCACAGTGTTTCCATTATACAGGGAAGCACCAAATTTTGCAAGCAGAAAAACGCTAATTTACAAATAATTTGCTTTTATTCCGCTTTTCCGTCAAGCTTCTCAGAATACTCTGCGCGGAATTGGGCAAAACGCCCCTCGTCCAATGCTTCCCGAATCCGCTGGGTCAGCTTGTTGTAGAAATACAGGTTATGCATGACCGCCAAACGCATGGCAAGCATTTCCTCCGCCTTGAACAGATGACGAATGTAGGCACGGGAATAGCGGCGACAAACGGGGCAGTCACATTCCTCGTCAATAGGCCGCTCATCCCGTTCATAGCGGGCATTTTTCAAATTACGGCTGCCCGACCAAGTAAAGAGCTTGGCATGTCGGGCATTTCGAGCAGGCATAACGCAGTCGAAAAAGTCCACACCGCGAGCCACCGCCTCAATAATGTTAGAGGGTGTGCCAACGCCCATGAGATAACGGGTCTTTTCCTTGGGCATATGAGGTTCCACCGCTTCAATGATATCGTACATCACATCTGTCGGCTCACCCACAGCCAAGCCGCCGATGGCATAGCCGGGCAGATCCAACTCCGCAATCCGCTTCATGTGCTCAATGCGCAAGTCGGCATAGGTGCCGCCCTGATTGATCCCCCAAAGCATCTGCTGGGGATTGACCGTATCAGGCAGAGCATTCAGGCGGGCATTTTCTGCCTTGCAGCGCACCAGCCAGCGGTAGGTGCGGTCAATGGAGCGTTTCACATAGTCATAGGGAGCGGGATTTTCGATACACTCGTCGAATGCCATGCAAATATCCGATCCCAAATTCGACTGGATCTGCATACTCTCCTCGGGCCCCATAAAAATCTTATGTCCGTCCAAATGGGAGGAAAAGTACACGCCCTCCTCCTTGATTTTCCGCAAAGAAGCCAGGGAAAACACCTGAAATCCGCCGGAATCCGTCAAAATCGGCTTGTCCCAAGTCATAAACTTGTGCAGTCCGCCCATGTCCCGCACCACCTTGTCCGTGGGGCGCAGATGCAAATGGTAGGTATTGGACAACTCCACCTGACAGCCGATATTTTGCAAATCCTCCGCACTAAGGGCGCCTTTAATGGCGCCCTGCGTGCCCACATTCATAAACACAGGCGTCTGCACCGTTCCGTGGGCACAGGTAAATTCGCCCCGCCGCGCAGTTCCTTCCGTTTTCAGTAATTGAAACATAATTTCTCCTTCGTTTGGCTACATATTCACTCAGAGTGCATACTTGCCGAGGTTATTCTCACTGTCTTTATCTTACCACATTACAAGAAAAAGTCAATGTTAGGTTTTTGCTTTTATCCTATAAACATGGCATCTCCAAAGGAGAAGAAGCGGTAGTGTTCCTGCACTGCCTCCTTGTAGGCGCGCATGACAGACTCATAGCCCGCAAAAGCGGAAACCAGCATAATCAAAGTGCTCTCCGGCAGGTGGAAGTTGGTAATCAGCGCATCCATCGCCTTAAAACGATAGCCGGGGTAGATAAAAATATCCGTCCACTTGGAGGCTTGGGTAAAATGTCCTGTTTCATCTGCCAGAGATTCCAAGGTGCGGCAGGAGGTAGTTCCTACGCAGACAATACGACCTCCCTTGGCCTTGGTTTCATTGAGCAGAGCCGCCGTTTCCTCGGAAAGCATACAAAATTCGCTGTGCATATGGTGGTTGTTCACATCGTCCACCTGCACAGGACGGAAGGTTCCCAAGCCAACATGTAATGTCACATAAGCCAATTTTACGCCCTTTTCCTCGATTTTTCCCAACAATTCCTTGGTAAAATGCAGACCCGCTGTAGGAGCAGCGGCAGAGCCGTTGACCTTGGAATAGACCGTCTGATAGCGTTCTCCGTCTGCCAATTCTTCCTTGATGTAGGGAGGCAGAGGCATCTTGCCCAAACGCTCCAACTGCTCTAAAAAAATGCCCTCGTAGTGGAATTCCACCAAACGGTTTCCCGTTTCCGTCTCCCCAACGATGGTCGCCGTCAGTGCCCCGTCACCGAAAATGACCTGCGCACCCGTGTGGAGCTTACGACCGGGCTTCGCCAAGCATTCCCACACATCCCCTTCCTTTTGCGTAAGCAGGAGAATTTCTACCGCACCGCCAGTCGGACGATGTCCCAACAATCGGGCAGGCAGCACGCGGGAGTCGTTCATCACAAGGCAATCACCGGGATGCAAATACTCTAAAATATCATAGAAATGACGGTGGCACAATTCTCCACTGTCCTTATCCATCACCAAAAGCCGAGAACCATCTCGCTGCTGCAAAGGGGTCTGCGCAATCAGTTCCTGAGGTAAATCATAATAAAAATCACTTGTTTTCAAGAAATTTCTTCCCTTTCCTGTGTTTTTTCCATATTATACCCCAAAGAGCAGCAATTTGCAACCAAATTGTTCACTTCTGCATAGAATAGTGCGGAGGTGTCCTTATGAAAGAAGCACTGTTTCGTGGCGCAGCCACAG
Organism: Faecousia sp.; assembly: GCA_045595645.1. GTDB lineage: Bacteria > Bacillota > Clostridia > Oscillospirales > Oscillospiraceae > JAZOXB01. The sequence continues at coordinate 1,069 of JAZOAV010000018.1, read as the reverse complement.
CCCTGATCACGCCCTTCACCGACAGCGGCATCGACTATCCCGCCTTAGATCGCTTATTACAAATGCAACTCGAAGCAAAGGTTCCCGCGCTGGTCATCACAGGCACCACAGGAGAAGCTGCGACCCTTTCCATGGAAGAAAAAACCGCACTTTGGCGCTACTGTGTCTACCATGTGGGAAGTGCCTGCGAAATTATCGCCGGAATCGGCAGCAATTCCACGGCTTCTTCCGTGGCTATGGCAAAAATTGCCGCCGCCTGCGGAGTAGATGGTTTACTGGCAGTGACTCCCTACTACAATAAATGTACCCAAGACGGCCTCATCGCCCATTACACAGCCATAGCCAACGCCACTTCCCTGCCCCTGATTCTCTACAATGTGCCCTCCCGCACAGGATTAAATCTCAGTGTGGATGCCTGTGTCCGTCTGGCGGAGCATCCCCATGTTCACGGCATCAAGGAAGCAAGCGGCAATTTGTCTCAAATCGCACATATCTTAGCCCAAACCAAAACCCATCTTTGGTCGGGCAACGACGACCAAATCGTTCCCATTATGTCTTTAGGCGGGGACGGCGTGATTTCTGTTTTATCCAATCTCTGTCCCAAGGCAGTGGTAAAAATGACCGATGCCGCTTTGCGTGGAGATTATGAAACCGCCGCCGCACTGCAACTGCACTACCTGTCTCTCATAGATGCTCTGTTCTGCGAGGTCAATCCCATTCCCATCAAATTTGCCCTGCACCAGCTCGGTCTGTGCGAAAACACTCTCCGACTCCCCCTCACTCCCCTTTCCGATGCAGGAAAAAAACAGCTTCTTACCGCAATGGAGCGTTGTCTCCACTGAGGAATAGTCCTACGGAAGAAATCGTTTCGTGTGGGACGATGTAGGCATCGTCCCCTGCGACAACTTACCGAGCTGTGAAAAAGTTTTTTCTCAAATTTGAAAATAGTACTTGCATTTTCTGAAATCTGTGCTATAATAACTGCACTACGGAGGCTTAGCTCAGCTGGTTAGAGCGCCTGCTTCACACGCAGGAGGTCACTGGTTCGAGTCCAGCAGTCTCCACCAAA
>JAZOAV010000017.1:0-8791 GCA_045595645.1 Faecousia sp. | reverse complement strand
TTGTTGCATGAAAAGTTTGTATTTCTCCCAAATAACAATCAATAACGAAACCTTTCAGGCAATCCCTCCGTCTCGCCTTCCGGCGAGCCACCTCCCTTTACACAAGGGAGGCTTTGGTGCAAAGCTCATTTCGGGCTTTTTTGACACGCTCAAACGACCCCTCCACTCCGGAGGGGTCGTTTGTCAAAATTTTTATTAGTCATATGTTGCAAAAATAGTGATTTTATGATAACCTATGGAGTAGGTAGACCTATTGAGGAGGATCACAATGCTAAAAAAATATACTGGTGAATTGTTACTTGCGCCATGTCCTACGGTTTTGGTGACATCAAAACATGCTAATATTGAAAATGTCTTAACGGTTTCTTGGGCAGGCATTGCCTCCTCTCATCCGGAATATGTTACTATTTCTTTAAATCCTAAGAGATTTTCGCACAAAATTATTTCCGATTCAAAAAAGTTTTGCATTGGAATCCCCAGTTTTGGTTTGCTTGAATCTGTTGATTTTTGCGGAAACAATTCCGGTCGCGATATAGATAAATTTGTTGCTTGTGGGTTCACAAAAAAATATATTTCAGACTATGTATTGATTGAACAATGCAAATTTCATCTCTTGTGTGATGTTGTTAATGTGATAGAGCTGGGAAGTCACCACTTATTTGTCGCTAGAGTAGTAGACAAATATATGAGTACAGATACGAATGGTAATATACATTTAGATTTGGATCCTATTGCGTACTTTAGACCCTATTATTGCAAGCTTACAGAAAATAGTGATCGCGTTTACGGTTTTACGAAGAAACGGCAAAATTGAAACGATATGACTTTTGTCGGTTCTTTTATGAAAGCCATCTAACGCATCATTTACAGAAGGGAGATAGCCATGATTTGCGGAAAGGATTTAATAACCAAATTTTTGGACGAAAAAAACGAGTTCAAAGAAAGCATTAAAATTTCTTTGACCGAAGCGGATGCCCCTCCGTTTGACAGAAACATCCAGGTAGGGCGAGATTCTATAGATTTACGCATAGGTCGATCGGGATACAAAATCACATGTAATTATAATTTCATTAATACACTGGATTCTAATATTGATAAATTTTTTTCAGACTTTGAAATCCAAAATGAAGGATATTTGATTGAGCCAGGTGAAACATTGATTGTAAGTACCGTAGAAAAAATTAAGCTCACCGGAAATATTACCGGTGAATTAACCGGAAGAACACGTTTTTCAAGAATGGGATTGTCTGTTTGTACTGCAACCAAGTTCCAAAGTTATTCTGATGCGGTGGCTGTTTTGCAATTGACTAACCATAACAAAATACCTTTAAAAATTTTTCCGTATCAGAAATTGGTTCAGTTGGTAATACACCAAGTTGATGGAATTCCGAACGAAAGGCGCGGCAGTTACTATAACGAGGGCACTCTTAAAAAACCTATTATTTCCGATGACGAATTGGCAGGATTCTCCCTTGAAGAAAAAGCATCTATTAAGCGTCAGATGCCAAAGGAGTTGCCATACACAACAATCGACGGAAACGAAGATGTTAAAAAGCGTATCAATCACAACAACCGAATAATGAATATTTGGTCGAAGATAGCAAACGCTGCGTCGGGTTCCATAGGTTTGATAATTGGTATTTTCTGTTCATATTTCACTAAACGCATTACATTAATCACCGTGTTGTGTATATCCTCCTTCTTGCTGACAGTGCTGGCCGTAATTCTTGATACCATCAAAGATAATAACCATATAAATTAGGAGAAACAGAAATGATTAGAACCTTAAGAATACAACTTACGGAAGAATGCAACTTTAATTGTGTATATTGTTGCAACGAAGGAACAAAAAACGAATTCTCGATTCTAAAAAACCGAAATTTAGAATCTTTTATACGGGCAGCTTACGATGTGTTGAAAATTTCAAAAGTGAAATTTACAGGGGGCGAACCCTTAAAATACGACGAAGACATTTGCAAGCTAATTGAAAATGTCAACCGTCCGGAAATACATTATTCCATTGTAACAAATGCAACACATTGTGATAAACTTCGAAATCTTGTCGATGGTCTTCCTAATACAGAAATCACAATTTCATTGCCTGTCCCTCCTAACGAAAAATATCTTTCTACTTTCAAAAGAATCACTGGTGCTATAAATGAAAGGCGTGCTTTTCACGGCATTATAGACAGCATTACATATATGCTCGAAACAAAGCGGTTCTTCAAGATTAATTATGTTCTTTGCAAAGGCATGAATACTTCTAGTGCATACATAAAAGAGATTATTGAATATGCGCAGGACCATCCGTTTATCCAACTAAGATTCTTGGAAACTGTTGTGAACAGCACAAACAATCATAACGGAAGAATGTCTCGTTTTGTTTTTACACACAAGGATTTTGAAAACACTCTTGAAGAGTTAGGATACGGTGAAAGTGTCCGCAACAAGCACGAAGATAGAAGATCTTCCTGCATTTATGATATAGACGGCTGTACGATTAAGTTCATCAAAGCGTTTTGCAATAACGACTGTGAGAATTGCCCAGAGGACAAGACAACCTTGTGGCTAACATCCACAGGTTGTATAAAGAAATGCTCCTACAGGAATTCTTCCACGGCTATCGTAAATTGGCAGTACAACAAAATAACGCGACAACTTGGAAACCTTGTTTGAAGTTTTAGTCGAAATGTAGCGCTATTCATTTTTTAACGGGTCTTTCCCATGGGGAAGACCCGTTAAAATGTGGCAAAATTCTCATTCTTTTAGTAGGATTTCTGTTCAATTCTGATGTCACTACAGATTAACATTGATAAACTGGTGGGCTCAACCGAAGTAAGTGACAGTCCTACTATATTGAACAGAAATTTCCATGTTTTCCCTTGCAAAAGGGCTGTATTTCTGTTATAATGTCATTCACTGAATCAGTAATGGGTGATGCCCACGGTGCAACCCCCACGAATTCCCGAGAAACGGAGGCTTGCTTATGTATCTTTTTTTAGAACCTGAAGTCAATCAAGTGGAGGTGGAGATGCGCTCCATGTCCCTTGTCGGCAATGTCATCAACTATATGTTCCTGTTTGTACTGTTTTTTATCGGCTGCTACGGCTTGTACACGGTGATTCGTCTTGGCAGACAGCGGGAGCTGTTCCCGAACCGTCTCATGTACCCCAACTACTGCCGCATTGCCGAGTGCATCGATGCGGAGGGCTACATCTGCTACATCCGTCCCCGCTTGACCATCCTCAGCGTGATCATGCTGATTTTCGGTCTGCTGTTCCTCTTACAGCAGTTTGTCCCCATTTTGGATAATCTCTATGTCTACACCGCCGCCATGGCTCTGCCGGTGGTCACCTATCTTTGGTTCAGTCGCTGTCTGAAAAGAGCCTCCAGAATCTACTGGTAAAGGAGAAGTCCTATGCTCTTACAAGCCTCTACCCCTGATATGGCTACGACCCTGGAGCTGGTGCTCTTGGCACTGCTCTTTGGAAGCGGCTTCTACGCCCTGTACACTGTCATAAAGCTGCGCAAGAGCTATATGCTCTTTCCTAACAAATTCCTCTATCCCGGCAACTGCACCATGGAGACCTGCGTGGACGAGGACGGCTTTATCGACTATATTCTGCCTCGTCTGACCATTCTCGGCATCATTATGCTACTCTTGGGCGTGTTCTTCGCCCTTGTATTCCTCGTTTTTCCCAACTGGGAGAGCTGGCTGACAGACCTTCTGTCCATGCTTCTGCCCGTGGGAGCTTATGTATGGTATATGTTGATTCAGCGGAAGGCCGCTGAGCTGTTTTGGTGATTGCTTATGAAAATTGTTGTATTAGATGGATACGCCTCCAACCCCGGCGACCTGAGCTGGGACGAATTTGCCGCTCTGGGCGAGCTGACGGTCTATGAACGCACCGCCCCCGACCAGCTCCATGCTCGCATTGCCGATGCGGAAATTGTTTTACTGAATAAAACCCCCATGGATGCCGCGGCCTTTGATGCGGCGAAGAAGCTGCGCCTGATCTCCGTGCTTGCCACGGGCTATAACTGCATCGATTTGGAAGCGGCAAAGGCTCACGGCGTGCGGGTGTGCAATGCCGGCAGCTATTCCACCATGGCAGTGGCACAGATGACCTTCGCTCTGCTCTTGGAGGCCACCCAACAGGTCGGTTTACATAACACCGCTGTTCGGCAGGGTCAATGGCACAGTGCCAAGGACTTCTGCTTCTGGAATGTTCCTCTTATGGAGCTGGCAGGAAAAACCCTTGGTCTGGTTGGCTTTGGCTCCATCGGACAGGCAGTGGCAAAAGTGGGCGAGGCATTGGGAATGCGGGTGCTGTACACCACTCGCCGCCCCCATGACGACGAGCGTTATGTAAACCTCGAAACCCTCCTTGCAGAGTCGGATGTGGTATCCCTCCACTGCCCCCAGACAGCGGAAAATCTGAACATGATCAACGCTGAGAGCCTCGCGCGCATGAAGGACGGAGCCATTTTGATCAATACCGCCCGTGGTGGGCTGGTTGACGAAAAAGCCGTGGCCGAGGCATTGCGCCAAGGCAAGCTGTCCTGGTTTGCCGCCGATGTGGTATCCAAGGAGCCCATTGCCGCAGAGAATCCCCTGTTGACAGCTCCGAATTGCTATCTCACTCCCCATATCGCTTGGGCACCCTTGGAAACCCGTGCCCGTCTGCATGCAATCAATTTGGAAAATGTCCGCCGCTTCCTTGCAGGCGACCCGCAAAATGTCATTGTCTAACAAAAACGATGCTCGGCAATCCTGCCAAGCATCGTTTATTTTGCGAAAAACAGTATTATGTAAACCGCACGCGCTTCCGACCATATCGTAGGGGACGATGCCCACATCGTCCCGTGGCACCGATTATCACAAATGCGCCTACATATCATACTGTAGGGATGGAGAATGTATCCCTTATTGCTTTTTCATCTGCCGCAGGAACAGGTACACCGCCAGCAGGAGCAGTCCGGCGGCATAGCCCAGAACCCACCAAAGATGGGGAAAGATCCCGCTGAAATTCCCTGCAAGCACAGCCCGTTCCAGCTCTACCGCGTGAACAAAGGGCAGTGCGTAGGCAATCCCCCTAAACACGCCGCCCACCAGCTCCAAATCAAACCAAATGCCCGACAGCCATGCGGAGAGATTCGTCAACAGTGCTCCACAGACACCGCCTACCTGCTTGTCCGTCAGCACGCTTCCGCACAGCAGCCCCAAGGCGATGTACAAGACGGATATGGGGAGTGTAAACAGGACGGCATATAAAATATGAATCCTGACCTCAAGTCCTAAAAGAATCGCCGCCCCATAGCAGATGATGCTCTGCGCCACGGAAATGGGAAGCATGGGCAGGGTGTAGCCGAGAATGAAATCCGTGGAGGTCAGGGGCGTGGTGTACAGGCGTTGCAGCAGAGCACTGCCTCTGTCCTTTGCAATGATGGTGGCAGAAAAGAGGGTCATAAACGCCAAGCCAAACACGGCGATTCCCGGCGTTAAGTGTTGTATTTCAAACAATTTGACGGGAATATTGGCTTGAATTGCACTTAACAGTGCAATCAAAGCAAGAGGAAATCCCAATCCAAAGAACAGATTCAGGGGATCGCGGAGGATTTCTTTCGTGATTCGTTTGGCAAATGTCAACATTCTCATTCCGTCACCCCCTTCACAATGCGAATAAAGGCTTGCTCAAACCGATCCGTTCCCGCCGCCGCTTTGATTTGCTCTGCCGTATCGCAGATCAAAAGCTTTCCGTCCTTCATAATGGCAATGCGGTCAGACAGAGCTTCCGCTTCTTCCATATAATGGGTTGTCAGCACGATGGTGATCTTCCCCTTCAGGGAACGAATCAAATCCCACAGCTCACTCCGCGCCAGCACATCCAGACCGAGGGTCGGTTCGTCCAAAAACAAGATTTCGGGCTCGCTGATCAGTGCCATGGCGATGCTCAATCTCCGTTGCCAGCCTCCCGAGAGCTTGCCCGCTTTCTTTTGCAGTACCGTTTCCAAGCCCATGCGTTCCGTCAGCTCTGCGAGTTTTGCAAGGGTCTTCTCCTTTGAAAATCCGTAAACACCGCAGATCAGCTCCAAATTTTCCCGAACGGTCAGACCCAATGCAACCGCCGTCTCCTGCGGTGATACGGCGATTTTGGCAGACCCCTTGCGGATGCTTTTTCCGTTCAAAAACGCATCGCCGCTGGTGGGCTCTGTCAGACCGGACAGCATTTTAATGGTTGTGGTCTTGCCTGCTCCGTTTACCCCCAGCAAAGAGAACAATTCGCCCTTTCGTACGGTAAGATAGAGCTTGTCTACCGCAACCACATCTTTATATTTTTTCGTCAGGCCTTCGATTCTGATGGCATCCATCCTCATCCCTCCAATCCATATTGCTTCCTAAGACCCTGATAGGAATCGGTCAGCATTTTGCTTACAAGCTCCCACTCAAGGTCTAAAAAGCCGGTAGCAAACATGGCGGCAATTCCGTGCACATAGGCCCACATTTCCAAGTGAAACAGCTTGGTCTCGTTGTCGTCCAGCCCCGTGTTGTGCTGCACAACGGCTTCCATTGCCGCATCCCCCGTCTCGCAGGCACTCTCCATGGAGCGGTCACGCATATACAGCAGCTTGAACAGCTCCTTTTCCTCCTTTGCGAAGCGAATGTATGCCATGCCGCTTGCTTTGTAGACGGGAAATTCGCCTTTTTGGACCTCTCGTTGCATGTAGTCGGCGCAAATAAGATCCGCTTTTTCCACAACGGCGAGATGCAGCTCCTGCATCGTGGCAAAGTTGGAAAACACCGGCTGGGTGGAGCAGTTCAGTGCCGCAGCCACGGTTCTTGCATTCAAGCCCTGCGCGCCGTCTTTCCGTACGATCTCCACGGCGGCTTGGATGATTTCTTCCTTTGCTACCTTCACTCTGGGCGCCATAAAGTCCCTCCTAAATATATCTATCGTTATATATCGCTTGCTATTTTAATATAAATACGCAGAAAAGTCAATCCCTTTTGTAAATCGCAGTAAAGAAGATTGTTATATCGCATGAAGATTGTGGGAATATTGAAATCCAAAACAATATATGGTATAATGCAATCAATTCGACAAACTTGAATTTGCCTAACAGGTTTGCACCGCACCAAAGCCTCCCCTGTGTAAGGGGAGGTGCCCCGCAGGGGCGGAGGGGTTGTCAATCCCTCAGTCAGCCTGTTCGGCTGACAGCTCCCTTTACACAAGGGAGCCTTAGGCGCTGCCGCGCCAGTACGATAAACTATGAATTTGGCGAATAGGATGAAAAAAATGATTACTCTTGAAAAAGAATTGAATGGTAGAATCTTGGATATTGGTGGCGGTGGCGAGGGGATTATCGGACGATTGTACACCGACCAAGTTGTTGCTATTGACATCCGTCAAAGTGAATTGGATGAAGCACCAATGGGATTTGAGAAAATCTTAATGGATGCTACGGATTTGAAATTCAATGACAATTCCTTTGACCATGTAACATCATTCTATACATTGATGTTTATGGATAGCGAAGACCAAAAAAGTGCAGTTTTAGAAGCCACACGAGTCTTGAAAAATCATGGAGAGCTTCACATTTGGGATTGTGATATTCTTTCTGCATATCCAGAACCATTTTGTGTGGATGTTTCAGTTCAATTACCTGATAAGTATATTTCCACTACATATGGTGTTGGTAAAATGGGTTCACAAAATGAGAATAGCATTGTAGAAATGTGTTTAAATTCTGGCTTGATACTTGTCGCTAAAAAATATAGTAAATGTGGTTTTTATCTGTGTTTCAGAAAGGACCGCTAAATTCCAATTTAGGTTATCACCTTTAGTAAGCAAACTACAATATATCGGATTATCCCACCATAGCAACTAACAGCCTGTCGAAGATCTTACCCCCAAAAGACCGGCGATTGAAACGGAAGCAGAATTCGCTAAGATACATTTGCAGATGTTTTGTGCTGGTGCCATGATATGTGCCGTTAATAAATGCCTTTGCATTTGCGATTATCTGGTGTAACCATTTCAAATGTTTGCTATTCGGGTTAAAGTCCTCTGATTCATGGATATAGTTTTGGGCTAAAGGTTTAATGTAGCTTCTAAAACTGTCTGTTTGCACAGTGCTGCCAGGAGCAATGTTGTTTGTAACGAAATTCTGGACGGATGGTATTTGTATATTATCAGTTACTTGCATTTTGAGATAGATCGGAGTATGTTCCTTGCTCATAGAAACTGCCACAAATACGCCTTGATTTCCTGCCTTTCTACCTCTATTTCCCTTGATTTTAGCACCAAAATACGAATCATCTAATTCTACAACTCCGCACAGCGTGTAGTGCGCGTCTCGCATTCTCATAGCTTCACGGATCCGCTTTAGCATATACCATGCTGATTTATAGCTTACTTCGATCTTGCCAGACAGTGCTAAAGCAGAAATCCCACGCTTGTCACAAGATACAAGGTAGATAGCCCAAAACCACTTGTGCAGAGGTAGATGGGTACGATGCATGATGGTATTAGCAGTCAAAGAGGTCTGATGACGGCACTTCGTACACTGATAGCGTCCGAAGCCTTTTAGGGTATAGCAATGTTGATTGCCGCACACGGGGCATACAAACCCATCTTTCCACTTGAAAGAGTACAGATATTCTCTGCAAGCTTCTTCGTTAGGGAAACGTTCAACAAATTTGTAGAAACTTAGTGTTTTTCGAGTTCTTTTAGACATAACTAACACCGTCCTTTGGTATTAGTATATCATATCACCTGTCCTATAAATT
>JAZOAV010000016.1:0-19029 GCA_045595645.1 Faecousia sp. | reverse complement strand
AAAGAACCTGTATCGTAGGGGCGATTCATGAATCGCCCGCATATGAAATGTTTCGGATTCGCCGAAAACTATGTAACAAAACGAAACTTTTGAGCCGCGCGGGAGGTCCGTGAACCTCCCCTACAAAGTTTTTTGATAGTCTGTTGTGTCTCCCTCATCAGAGGGAGACACAAACTTGCAAGACCCTACAAGGGAATGTAAACTTTTAGATGAAACAGCCTACTACGGATTCTACTGTACTTTTGATGATATCGACACGGATGCTTGCTCTTGCGGATGGAATCAGAGCTTCCTTAGAATCTGAAATAGATAAACGGATTATAGGTTGAGCCAATGATAAAGATCACGCAAATTGCAAAGAGAATCAGACACGCTGCATTGATAAGCCATTCAGGAAGCTTTGAAATATCTACCTTTTTCTTCCAGGGCAACATGCAAATCAGACCAAGGGGTACATAAATCAAGGCATAGACAATATCCGCGTTGGCTATCACGGCGGCAGAAAGCTCGGTAAAGCGGAAGCGGAACATCTGCGAAAGAGCCTGTAGAATGGCTGCCGGATCGGTAAGGTTAAATATGACCCAGCCGATCAGTACAATGACCATAGTATAGAACCAACTCAGAATCTTCGGCAATTTTTTCAGCAGCTTCTGCAAAAACAGCTTTTCCAAAATGAGAAGTACCGCATAATACAGGCCCCATGCGATAAAATTCCACTCTGCGCCGTGCCAAAGACCGGTAAGCGCCCAGACGATGAGGATGTTGAGCAGCCATTTTGCTTTTTTTACTCGATTGCCGCCAAGGGGGATATAGATGTAATCTCTGAACCATGTAGACAGGGAGATATGCCATCTGCGCCAAAACTCCGTGACAGAGCTTGCAATATAGGGGTAGTCAAAGTTTTCGAGGAAGTGAAAGCCGAACATCCGGCCAAGACCGATGGCCATATCGCTGTAGCCCGAAAAATCGAAATAGATTTGCAGGGTGTAAGCAAGGGCTGCCAGCCAGTAAAACTGTGTTCCGTACGCCGAAATATCCCCGTTGTATATCAGGGTTGCGATTGCACCGACCTGATTGGCGATGATGACTTTTTTGGCAAGACCAATGATGAATCTGCGCAGGCCCCGCACAAAACCATCCAGTGTTTCTTTTCTTGTGTGGATTTCTTCCTCGACAGTTTGGTAACGAACAATCGGCCCTGCAATCAACTGCGGGAAAAAGGTCACATACAAGGTCAGATAGAAATAGTTTTTTTGCAGGGTAATTTCCTTCCTGTACAGATCAATGACATAGGATAAAATTTGGAAGGTGTAAAAACTGATACCGATGGGCAATACGATTTTTCCAATTTGGATGGAGGTGCCAAACAGACTGTTCATATTATCCACGGTGAAGTTTAAATACTTGAAAATAAAGAGATTCGCCACAAGCAGGGCAGTTGTTACAATAAACGCTGTCCGTTTCATTTTCTGCCTGCCCAAAGTCTCGAATCTATGGATCAGCAAACCGCCAACATACGCTACGAAGGAGGCCGCCAGCATCAAGATGATAAACTTAGGCTCTCCCCAACTGTAAAACAGCAAGGAAAATGCCAAAAGCACGGTATTTCTGTAAGTACGGTTTGGGTTTGCGTAATACATCAGGCAAATAATGGGGAAGAACGCAAACAAGAAGGTAAGGGTGCTAAATACCATTGTCAATTCTCCAGCTCAAATGTATTCATGGCATAGAAATCAACATTGCCGATAAACAAAACCTTGTCAATGTGATTTTCCTGCACATATTCTCCAAAATGAAACACGCTTCCTGTATGTGGTTCATAGTTTCTCAAATCAATACAGTGGGTTTTGTTGAAATGTGTTGCCAGCAGTTTTACAATCGCATTGTCAAACGATTCGCCAATAATGAGAATATTTTCTCGCGCTGTGTTTCCTGTGTTAAATACGACTCGTCCGTTATCGCCACCATAAAAAATGCCGTAAGTAATCTCATCATACAGCGTAGGCTCCCAATCAGTTTGTCTACCGTAATCCTCACCCTGAGCACCGTCAATTTGTCGGAAGGCGGGGAAGTCGAACTGATACGCATAAAACTGATCCTTGATCAGCTCCGAAGCCGCCGATTTTCCTTTACTTCCTACATAGCTTTGGGAAATTAAAACCTCCGGCCCCTTTTCGATCAGTGCGCCCTCACAGCCTAACAGCGCAGCCACCTCTGTATAGCCCTTATAGGAGCCTGTGTGCTTCCAGTGATGATCTGTTTTGTAAAAGTAATCCGAAAACTCTTGAAAATTGTTGATTTCAAAGGTTTTCTTTCGGCTCTCATCCAAATTCAGCATAGAAAAGAGATACTCATCCGCATCTATTTTCTCGCCGGTTTCAAAGTTGATATCCGTATCCTTTTCGATAAAATACACATAAAAGTCAAGGTCGGGATAGCTGTCAAAAAGGGCATTATAATTATTTGCCTTGGAAACAAATGCTTCTTTCAGCGTTTCGAACTCATAGGTTGCGTATGTGTAGTACCCGTTAAAAATTTTGGTGCCGTTTTTGCAATGAATATATGTATCTCTGTGGCTCTTTATCATCGCTTCGATCGCAAGATCAGAAAGGGAAGAATTCACTTGGTTATAGAACTTTTTCAGGGTCTGTGCGCCGAGGACTTGATCCGTTAAGGCATCTTCTATGCTGTTTTGAAAGGTACCGTCCAGCAAATTCCTTGCGGAAGGCTCGACAATTTTATTGCAATAACGGTTTTCGTAATAGTTGATATCCTTTGGGAAAAACACTGTTCTTACAAACCCTGCCAGCAGGGCGAGCATGAAAATAGCCACAAACAAGATGTTTCCCATTTGGTTCTTTTTATTTGCGCTCATAATGCACTCCTAATCATATTTTTGAGTTATGACACATACTGCAATAATAGCATATTCTGTCAGAAAAAGCAACGCTCATTTCGGAAAAGACAGAAGAAGCCTTTGGTGACTAAGGTTGTGGCGCGAAGGAGGGCTCTCTTAATTAAAATTAGTGTGAACTTTTTTAGAAGAGGGGTTGTTTTCCTGATATCCTATTGACAGGCGTGGTATAATTAGATAAATAGGGATAATAGGCTACGGATGTCTGTAGACTGAAATAAAGGAAGGAAAGCGTATGAAGAACAAGCATAACCGTACACCTGCCAAGCAGCCCCATTTGGCTTGGCGTATCAGCCGTACCTTTTTGCATATTTTGGGACGGGTGGTGCTGTGGGTGCTGATTTTGGCACTGACAGCGGGAATCATGCTGGGTGTCGCAGGCTTCATTTTTATGAATAAGGGCATGGAGTATTTCAAAGCCGATGTCATTCCCAAGGCGGAGGAATATGTGCAGAGCTTGGATTTGGATAATATCGAGCTGGCGCAGACCTCTGTTCTCTACTGCCGTAATCCCAAGACGGGGGTTTATGAGGAATTGCAGCAGCTTCATGCAAGTCAGAACCGTATTTGGGTGAGCTATGACCAAATTCCCAAGGATCTGATCAATGCTGCCGTTGCCATTGAGGACAAGCGTTTTAATGAGCATGACGGCGTGGACTGGCTGCGTACTCTGTCTGCGGTGCAGAACTTTGTGGGCGGCGACTCCTCTTATGGTGCCTCTACCATCACCCAGCAGCTTATTAAGAATTTATCCCAGGACGATGATGTGACGGTCAATCGTAAGGTCAACGAGATTTTCCGTGCTTTGATTGCAGAGGAAATCTATACGAAAAACGAGATTATGGAATGGTATCTCAATACCATCTATCTTGGTGAGGGCTGTTACGGCGTGCAGAGTGCCGCAAAGGTCTACTTCGCCAAGGATGTATCTGAGCTGACTACCGCCGAGTGTGCCAGCCTGATTGCCATTACCAATAATCCCTCGCTCTTTGACCCCTATATCCGTCCCGAGCGCAATCGGGAGCGGCAACGAATCATTCTCAGTGAGATGTACAAGCAGGGCTATATTAAGACCCAGGCTGACTATGAGGCTGCCAAGGAGCAGGAGCTCGTCTTCCGCAACGGTAAGTACGACACGGAGACCTATGTGTGCAGTGAGTGCGGTTTTGAGGGCGAGCGTTCTGATTACGATAGAGAGGATTCCCATTTCTACTGCCCTGAGTGTCAGACGGAGAATCCCAATGTGGACAGCAATACCGGCTATTCCTACTTCGTCGATACGGTCTATCGGGATGTGGTAGAGGATTTATGTGCCACCTACGATTGGAGCGAGCAGACGGCACAGCAGAAGCTGCTCACCAGCGGTTGGAAGATTTTCACCACCCTGAATCCCGAGGTTCAGAATTTGGTGGATAATGTTTACGAGGATGTGGACAATGTGCCGGATACGGTGAGTATTCAGCAGTTACAATCCGCTATCGTCATTGTGGATAATGAAACGGGTGATATTATTGCCCTGTCCGGCGGCGTGGGAGAGAAGGAAGGCAGTTTGACCTGGAACCGTGCCGAGAGCAGATTGCCCACCGGTTCGTCCATCAAGCCCCTGTCTGTTTATGCACCTGCCATTGAAGCCGGCTTGATCCTCCCTTCTACGGTGTATGAGGATTCCTCCATTTATGATGAGGACGACTGGCGGGGCGATTGGCCGCAGAACTCCTCCCGTAAGTATTCCGGCCTGACCAATGTGCTCAGTGGTGTAAAGCAGTCCTTGAATACCATCTCCGTCAAGGTTTTGCAGGATTTGGAGATTGAGAACAGCTATGACTTCCTGACTAAGAAGCTGGGCTTCACTACCTTGGTGGAGCATTTGGAGCAGGGCGGCAAAAACTATACGGACAAGGCATTGGCTCCTCTTGGATTGGGTGAGCTGACCTTTGGTATGACTGTGCGTGAAGTGACCCAGGCCTACGCCACCTTCCCCAATAACGGCACATTCCGTGAGGCAAGAACCTATACCCGTGTCATCGATGCAGAGGGCAATGTGATTCTGGACAACACGCAGGAAAGCCATACTGCTGTCAGTGAAAAGACAGCATATTATATCAACTATATGTTACAGCAGGTTGTGAACTCCGGCACAGGCACACCGGCTTATACCAGCAAGATGACATTTGCGGGCAAGACCGGTACCTCCAACAACTCACAGACCCGTTGGTATGCGGGCTATTCCCCCTATTACACGGCTGTGGTGTGGTGCGGCTATGACGAGCCGGAGCAGATCGTGCTGGACGGTTCTTGGACGAATCCTGCCATCGTCATGTGGAATCAGGTGATGAAGCCTCTCCACGACGGTCTGGAAAAGAAGTATTTCGATCAGCCTGACGGCTTTGGCACCTATGAGATTTGCATGGATTGTGGTCTGCTGGCGACGGAGCTGTGTAAGACCGAGATCCGTGGCGACCGCTCGGAAAAGATCAGGCTTCATTATAAGGACGCACCCAAAGAGGAATGCGGCTGCCATGTGAAGGTGGATATCTGTGCGCTGAGTGAAATGGTCTGCAATCAGTATTGTGCCCATGCCCCCGGCAATACCATTAAGGAAGTGTCCATGCTGCTCTTTGACAAGGAGTGGAAGGTAAATAAGGATGCTGAGTATGTCTATGACCCGGAAAAGAAGGAGAACATCTGTACCGTTCACACGGAGGAAGCCCTGAGACCCACGGAGCCGGAACCCACGGAGGGACCCTCCGAGTTTACGCCGGAATCTCAGACGACAACGGAATGGTACGAAGAACGAAGAATTGTAGGAGACTAAGCTCATGTGGAAAGCGGAGCATTGGAAGGACTATGAGGTGCTGGACACCTCTGACGGAGAAAAGTTGGAGCGTTGGGGCAAGTATATCCTTGTGCGCCCCGACCCTCAGGTGATTTGGAATACAGAGAAAAAGGATCCCCGCTGGCGCAGGTTTGATGCCCGCTATGCTCGTTCCTCTATGGGCGGCGGACAGTGGTCGAATCATCGATTGCCGGAGCGTTGGCAGATTCACTATCGGGATTTGACCTTCAATGTCAAGCCCATGAACTTCAAGCATACCGGCGTATTTCCCGAGCAGGCGGCGAATTGGGACTTTATCGATGCCCAAATTAAAAAGGCAGGCCGTCCTCTGCGGGTACTGAACCTCTTTGCCTATACCGGCGGCGCAACCCTCGCCGCCGCCAAGGCGGGAGCTTCCGTTTGCCATGTGGATGCCGCCAAGGGCATGGTGGCTTGGGCCAAGGAGAACGCGGCCTCCTCCGGCCTGAGCGAGGCCCCCATTCGCTGGATCATTGACGACTGCGCCAAGTTTGTGGAGCGGGAAATCAAGCGCGGAAAACGCTACGATGCGGTCATTATGGACCCGCCCAGCTACGGACGGGGCCCTTCGGGAGAGATTTGGAAGTTAGAGAAGGATTTGTATCCCTTCCTGCAATTAGTGGCAGGGGTGCTGTCCGACGACCCCCAATTCTTTATCATTAACTCTTACACAACAGGTTTGGCCCCCTCTGTGCTGACCTGCCTGTTGGATTCTATTATTACGCCCCGCTACGGAGGACATACCCAATCGGACGAGTTGGGATTGCCCACGGCCACGGGCTTGGTGCTGCCCTGCGGTGCCACGGGACGCTGGACAAAGGATTGACAATCGCTATGAATGCCATTGAAACAGAGAATTTGCAATTTACCTATCCCACCCAAAATGACGAGCTGCCTGTTTCCGTCTTTGACGGACTGAGCCTGTCCATTGAGGAGGGGAGCTTTGTAGCGGTGCTGGGACATAACGGCTGCGGAAAATCCACTCTTGCCAAGCATTTTAACGCAGTGCTGTTGCCGGAGGGCGGCAGTGTGCGTGTGTTCGGCCTGAATACCGTCGACGAGGAACGGCTGCTGGATATTCGCCGTACTGTGGGCATGGTCTTTCAGAACCCGGACAACCAAATGGTTGCCACTGTGGTGGAGGAGGATGTGGCCTTTGCGCCGGAAAATTTGGGCGTGGAGCCTAAGGAGATTCGCAGACGGGTGGATGAAGCCCTGCAAGCCGTGGGGATGTACGAATATCGTCACCATGCGCCCCATCTTCTCTCCGGTGGACAGAAGCAGCGGGTTGCCATTGCAGGCGTGATTGCCATGGAGCCCCGTTGCATCGTTTTGGATGAGCCGACAGCCATGCTCGACCCCCACGGTCGGGAGGAGGTCATGCAGACCATAGAGCGGCTGAATCGGGAAAAGGGGATTACCGTAGTGCTGATTACGCACCACATGACCGAAGCCATTCGTGCAGACCGTGTGATCGTGATGCACAAGGGCGAAATTTTGACAGACGGAACCCCGAAAGAGGTTTTTGTACAGGTGGAACGCCTGAAGGAGGCGGGGCTGAGCGTGCCCGCCACCACGGAGCTGCTGTTTACGCTCAATCAGGAGGGGGCAAAGCTGCCCCTGGATGCACTCTCCACAGAAGAATGTGCACAGGCACTTTGCGCTTGGGCAAAGGCTTGATCACTTGGGAGGAAGAACATTGACACCAATCATTGAGGTAAAAAACCTCTGTCATACCTACAGCGTCGGCACGCCCTTCCGCCATGATGCTGTGAAAAATATGAATTTTTCCGTGGAAAAAGGGGAATTTTTGGGGATTATCGGCCACACAGGTTCGGGAAAATCCACCCTGATGCAGCACTTAAATGGTCTGCTCAAGCCCACGGGAGGAGATGTGTTGCTTAACGGTGAAAGCATTTGGAAGGACAAGCAAAGCACCCGTGCTGCCCGTTTTCGGGTAGGACTGGTGTTTCAGTATCCGGAGTATCAGCTCTTTGAGGACACCGTTTACAAGGATATTTCCTTTGGACCGAAAAATATGGGCTGTTCCGAAGAAGAGATTCGCCGCCGGGTTCTGCGGGCAGCGGATTTTGTGGGTCTGCCGGAGGATGCATTGGAAAAGTCTCCCTTCGACCTGTCCGGCGGACAGAAACGGCGGGTAGCGATCGCCGGTGTGATTGCCATGGAGCCGGAAATCGTCATTTTTGACGAACCCACTGCCGGCTTGGACCCTGCCGGCTGTGAGGCCATTTTGGAGAATATTCGCCGCTATCGCAAGGAAACCGGTGCGACCATCCTGATGGTCAGCCATTCCATGGACGATGTGGCTCTGCTGGCTGACCGTCTGCTGGTGCTGAACGAAGGTGCGGTGGAAATGCTGGGCACGCCCTCTGAGGTCTTTGCCCGTGCTGACCGTTTGCAGGAAATCGGCCTGACCGTGCCCCAGGTGACGGCTCTGTTTCTTCGTCTGCGGGAGCTGGGACTGCCTGTGGAGCCTGCTACCTATACCATGGAGGCGGCTCTCCGCCAGCTTCGTGGGCTGAAGGGAGGAAGGTAAGATGCTCAAGGATATTACTTTGGGACAATTCTTCCCCGGCAACAGCCTGATTCACCGCTTAGACCCCCGTACCAAGCTCTTGCTGCTCATTGGGTACATTGTGGGGCTGTTTTGGTGCGAAAGCTACTTTTCCTACGGCTTGGCACTGGTGTTCTTGATCAGTGTCATTGCCCTGTCCCACATTCGCCCCAAGGCTCTGTTTAAGGGCATGAAAACCCTGCTGATCATTATCATTTTTACCGCCCTGATTAACCTTTTTTACACAAAGGGCACGGTTTTGGTGGAATTTTGGATTTTCAAAATCACCAAAGAGGGTATTCGCAACGCAGCATTTCTGGTGCTGCGCATTGTGATGCTGGTCAGCTCCACCTTCCTTTTGACCTATACTACCTCGCCCATTGCCCTGACAGATGGCATTGAGTCCTTGCTCAAGCCCCTGAAAAAAATTGGCTTCCCTGCCCATGAGCTGGCAATGATGATGAGCATTGCCCTGCGTTTTATCCCCACGCTCATTGAGGAAACGGACAAAATCATCTCGGCGCAGAAGGCCAGAGGTGCGGACTTTGAAACGGGAAATTTGTTGCAGCGAGCCAAGGCACTGATTCCCATTTTGGTCCCCCTTTTTGTGGGTGCCTTCCGTCGTGCCGATGAGCTGGCGACTGCTATGGAGTGCCGCTGCTATCACGGCGGCGAGGGTCGCACCAAGTTAAAGCAGCTTCGCTATCGCATGGCAGACGGTATTTCTGCGTTGGTGTTCGCAGCGGTGCTGGCGGGAATTATCGTGCTGGCCGAGTTTGGCCTGTAAGGAGGGCCTATGCGGAATATTATTTTGTTTCTTAAATACGATGGTTCTGCCTACCACGGCTGGCAGGTGCAGAAAAACGCTGTCACCGTGGCGCAGACCTTAGAGGATGCCACCGCCCGTGTGGTGGGACATAAGGTGCATATTACCGGCTGCGGCCGCACCGATGCGGGCGTGCATGCACGGGTCTATGTAGCCAATTTCCGCACCGAATCCCGTATTCCCGTGGATCGTCTGCCCTATGCCCTCAACACCCATTTGCCCGGTGACATCGTGGTGTTCGATGCGCGGGAAACCCATGAAGGCTTCAATGCCATCGGCTCCTGCGTGCGCAAGGAGTATACCTATCAAATCTATAATTCCCATATCCGTGACCCCTTCTATGTCAATCGGGCTTGGTTTTACCCCAAGCATCTGGACGAGAAGGTGATGCAGGCGGCGGCAGATGCCTTTGTGGGCACCCATGATTTTGCCGCTGTTCGCTCTGTAGGTACGGATGTGAAATCCACCGTCCGTACCGTGCACCATTTTGAAGTGGAACGGCAGGGGTGTCTGATTTTTTGCCGTATTTGTGCCAACGGTTTCCTGTATAATATGGCAAGAGCCATGACGGGCACTGTGATTTATGCCGCCGAGGGAAAAATCCATCCCACAGAAATCGGCAAAATTCTTGACAGTGGTAATCGTACCGCCGCAGGGCCGACGGTGCCCGCCGGTGGGCTGTATATGACACAGCTTTGGTATGATGACGGTGTAGAACAATTCCATGTATCTTCCCAAGGAGGAATCCAATGAAACCGACAATTTGCAACAGATGCAAGAAGAATGTTGCTGTAATTTTTATCACCAAGGTGGAAAACGGAAAGTCCACCAACGAGGGGCTCTGCCTGAAATGCGCCAAGGACTTGGGGCTGAAGCAGGTGGATGAAATCGTAGAGCGCATGGGCATTACCGACGAGGATTTGGAAGCCCTCAATTCGGAAATGACCTCTCTCATGCAGCCCGAGGAGGACGATGATGATGAGGTGGGCAGCCGTACGGCAACCTTCCCTCACATGAACCGTCTGTTCGGCAACCTGACCGGCGGCAACGAGATTGTTCCCGCCGAGCCTGCGGGCGATAAGAAGGAGAACAATTCCGAGAAACCGAAGAATGCCAAAAAACGCAAGTTTTTGGATGCTTACTGCCTGAATTTGACAGAAAAGGCCCGAAAAAACGGACTGGATAACATCATCGGCAGGGAAGTGGAAACGGAACGGGTCGTACAGATTCTCAACCGTCGTCAGAAGAACAATCCCTGTTTGATCGGTGAGCCCGGTGTGGGTAAGACCGCCATTGCCGTGGGCTTGGCACAGCGTATTGTTGCCGGCAATGTGCCCTTCAAGCTGCGGGATAAGGAAGTCTATCTGCTGGATCTGACCTCCTTGGTGGCTGGCACCCAGTTCCGCGGTCAGTTTGAGAGCCGCATGAAGAGCCTGATTACGGAAATCAAGGCATGCGGCAATATTATTCTGGTCATTGATGAGGTACACAATCTGGTGGGAGCCGGCGATGCAGAGGGCTCTATGAGTGCCGCTAACATCCTCAAGCCTGCTCTCTCCCGTGGAGAGATTCAGGTTATCGGTGCTACCACCTTTGCCGAGTACCGCAAATATATTGAAAAGGATTCTGCTTTGGAGCGGCGATTCCAGCCTGTTACCGTGGTGGAGCCCTCCATTGACGAGGCGGTTGCCATCCTGCGGGGCATTGCCCATTATTATGAGCTGTTCCATGGGGTAAAAATCTCTGCCGAGATTGCCCGACAGGCGGTTGTGCTCTCTGAGCGGTATATCACCGACCGCTTCCTGCCCGACAAGGCCATTGACCTCTTGGACGAAGCCTGTTCCGACCTGAATCTCCACACGAAATCCATTTCCGATTTGGCGGAGAAGCGCAAGGAACGGGATGACTACCAGTTGGAGGTCAAAATGCTCACGGAGGATACGGAGCAGGAGGACTACGAGCGATTGGCTACCCTGCGGAGCAATATTATGCGACTGGATCAGGAAATTGCAGATATGGAGGCCATTCCTGCCCCCATGCTCACCATTGAGAATCTGGCCCGTGTCATTGAGCTGTGGACAAAAATTCCTGCCAGCAAGATTCAGGCGCAGGAATATGAACAGCTCCGCACTATGGAGGATAACCTGAAGAAGCGTATTATCGGACAGGACGAAGCGGTTCGTGCTGTGACCTCTGCCATTCGCAGAAATCGGGTGGGCATTACCACCAAGCGACATCCCGTGTCCTTCATTTTCGTCGGTTCCACCGGTGTGGGCAAGACGGAGCTGGTCAAGTGCCTTGCCGATGAGCTGTTTGACTCTGTGGAATCCTTAGTGCGTCTGGATATGTCGGAGTACATGGAACGGCACTCCGTTTCCAAGCTCATTGGTTCGCCTCCCGGCTATGTGGGCTATGACGAGGCCGGCCAGTTGACGGAGAAAATCCGTCGCAAGCCCTATTCCGTGATTCTCTTTGACGAGCTGGAAAAGGCCCACCCCGATGTGCTGAATGTGCTGCTACAAATTTTGGATGATGGCAGAATTACCGATGCTCAGGGACGAGTGGTCAATTTTGAAAATACGGTCATTGTTATGACCTCCAATGCTGGCTCTGAGCGGCGGGATGGCACGGTGGGCTTTGGCCGCTCCGTGTCCGAGCAGAGCAGAGAAAAGGCGATGAAGGCGTTGTCTGACTTCCTGCGTCCCGAGTTTATCAACCGTGTGGATGAAATCGTCTGCTTCAACCGCCTGACGGAGGAGAATTTCCGCGGCATTGCCAAGATTATGCTGGGCGAGCTGAAGGCGAATTTGGACGAGCGGGGCATCACCCTCCACTGGGACGAGAGCATTTTGGATTATCTGGTCAAGAAGTCCTACTCTGTGATCTATGGCGCAAGAAATCTCCGCCGTACCATTCAGAAGGACATCGAGGACGGCATTGCCGAGCGCATCATTGACAGCTTTGAGCATCCCATTTCTCAGGTGAAGCTGACGGCAAATGGGGACACCGTTGAGGTGCTTGCGCTGTGATCAAGGCGGCCTTTTTCGACATTGACGGAACGCTGGTTTCCCTGAAAACCACGGTTTATCCTCCCAGTGCGGCAGAGGCCATTGCCGCGCTGCGGAAAAAGGGGATTCTCTGCTTTGTGGCGACAGGCCGTTCCAAGTTTGAAATTGCCGAGGAGCGTTTGCTTGACGGCATGGAATTTGACGGCTTTCTGACCAACAATGGGCAGGATGCCTACAGTCCTGACGGAGAGCTGCTCTACGGTACGCCTGTATATGTGGAGGATGTGAAAACCTCCCTGCGTTGGGCAGAGGAAAACAACATTCCCTGTTGGATGGTCAGTGCCCGTGAGAGCATTTTGAGCCATGTGGATGCACGGGTGGAGGAAGCAATGCTTGCGATTCATACCCGTGCGCCCCGTGTGGGAGACCTGCACCATATGGTGCAGGAGCCTGTCTACAAGGTGGTCTTTTTCACGGACAAGGAAAAAATGCGGGAGCTTTTGCCTCTTGTGCCTCACAGTCGTACGACTTTGTGGCACGAGTATGGGCAGGACATTATTTCCCAAAAGGGCGGCAAGAAGCTGGCCATGCTGGAGGTTCTTCGCCGATATGGCCTAAATGCGTCCGAGGCCATTGCCTTCGGAGATTCGGAAAATGATATTGAAATGCTGCAGGCCGCAGGAATCGGTGTTGCCATGGATAATGGCACAGAGGAATGTAAGGCCGTAGCCGATTATATCGCCCCTGATTGTGATGACGATGGTATTCTTCGTGCATTGCAGTATTTTTCCGTTTTATAAGTACAATGCGGTTGACCGATTGGGTCAACCGCATTGTTTTTTGTTACTTTGTGAAGTAGGTTTTTGCGCTGTCGGAGTAGGCGAACAGGGCGCGGGTGAGGGGTTCGAGGGCTGTGCCAACCGTTTTGGAGGCGTAGGTTTCCGCACTGTAGCGGAGGGTTTCAGTGAGCTGGGTTTCGCCTTCATAAATTGCTACATCTACAACTGTGCGCAGCTCGGAGGCGAGCAAGCCGTAGAAGGTGAAACTGTAGTAGCCGTTTGCGGCATTATAAGCCTCTGCGCCTGTCAGGGTGACAGTTTTCGTTTCACCTGTGCTGCCCTTGTAGGAAACCTTCATGGAAAGGGCAGAGATATCGCCGCTGTAGTTCTTGGCGTTGAAGACAAATTTCATGCCTACCTTGGAGCCCAAATCGAGGGTCTTGCCTACCCAAGGAATCGCAGGGCTTGCCAAGTCGCCAAGGAAGCTGTCTGTGGTGGTGAAGGTCAAAGCATCGGTGTTGCTGAGGTAGCCTCTGTGAGTTTCTGTCATTGCCGCATCGACCAAGGCATCGGTGCGATAGCCCTTGTAGCTCTGTGCCTCTGCGCCATAGCGGAGCAAGTCTGCACACAGGGTCAGCATCTTAGCATTGGTAGTGCTGTTCAGCATACCGTAAGCATAGGTTGCAACACTGTAGCTGTCGGTTTTGGAGATATATTCTGCGCCATCCTTGGTCATATGCAGAACGGCATCCACCATATCGCCCATGCGCACAGCGGTAATGCCCGTGAGGGTGAAATAGTAGTAGCTTCCGTTGGCAACAGGCGCAATTCTGACGGTGGAAGTGCCCGTCAGCGCATTGCCCTCGTATTCAGGCAGGACACATTCCAGATAATAGCTGTCATAGTCTGCCAGTGCGGTTTGGGGAACTGCAAAGGTGATGGAAATATCACTTGCCAAGTCCAAGGTGTGGTAAATTTGAATGGTTTCATCCACAATAGGTTCGACAATTTCCTTTTTGCCGCAGATGCACAGCCCGTCTGTGTAGCTGTGCGCCTCGGTTTTGCTGTAGCCGCAGGAGCAGGTTGCATTGTGTTTTGCATCATCAACCTGTGTATAGGCGTAGCTATGGGCGGTGGCGGTAAAGACAGGCTTTACCGTCAAGTCCTGCGTGATGTTGCTCAGCTCCTGATCCCAGCCTGCAAAGCTGTAATGATAGTCTGCATCATAAGCTTTCGCAGGAGCAGTGCCGGTGTAAACGGCGGCTTCACCTTGGGGAACGGTTTGCTCCTGCAGGAGGGTTCCGTTTTCATCCAGGAATGAAACGGTGTATCTGGGCTGAGGCATGCCGGACTCGGGTCCCATGTAGATATAATCCACTGTGATCTTGGCATAGGAGCCTTCCTGAAGGGCCTTTGTATAAACGAAACGCAGGGCCAGAGACTTGACATAATCCAAGTTGCGATAGGCCGCACTCAGGGGCATGTATACCGTTTGATACTCCCCGTCCTTGATGGTAAAGGGAACAGAATTGGTATAATCGTTTGCGGTGATGTGGTTGTTTTCAACCACAGAAACCAGATTTAGCTCCGGGTTCTTCCCGCTTTGGGCCACAAGACCCTCTGTTTTGAATCGAATTGCAAGGATCTCTGCATTGACAGGATCGTAGGACAGCGCATGGCGGTTGGTATTGCCCTCCCATCCGTATTTGCCGGATACGCTGGAGGTCGCCAAATAGGCCCCGTAGTGCTCATTGGTTCCCAAGGTGCCATAGTAATCACAGGAGGTATAGAAGCTTAGCGTTCCCTCTGCATTATTCACTGAGAACAGATTACCTGCCTGATTTGTGCAGGCGGTAGCCCATGCGGGATCATCCTGACGGTCATAGTCGTGACCGCCGTAGGCGCCCTGCTGGAAGCGGTCATTGGTGCCGTCGTTGCTGAAATCAAAGAGCAGGGATTCCGTCTTGGGCCCGATATAGATGTAGTCTATGGTGGCCGTTCCGCCCTGGAGGTAGCCGAAATTGAAGCAAACACCCTTGAGCTTGCTGAAGGTGGAGATCTTCTTGGAGCTGAGATTCATGGTCAGGGTCACATACTGTCCCTCGAGACTTCCTCCGTCCAAGCAGGCATCATCTATGGTCAGCTTGATTTTTTCATAATCGGGATTGCTTGTGTTGTGGCTCCAATACTGGGCGCCGTCTGCCAAATAGTAGAGGTAGACTCCGGGATCGTAGTCTCCGCTCTTCTTTGCATTCGTCAGTTTGAAGCGTATTTGGAAAATCTCTGCCTTGCTGGGATTGAAGTTCAGGAAGTTCGCCTTTGTGGTATCCGCAGACCACGCAAAATTGGTGGTGGAGTCGGAGGGCTGGATAAAAGAGGTGTTCTGACCGCTTTGGGTGGTCAGAGGCATTGTCATATAGCCATCGGAGATGGTCAGGCTGCCAATGCGGGCGGTTGCCCACATGTCAGCATGGGCATAGTTCTTGTAGCCGTAAACCGTGCTCTTATACTTGCCGGCGGTTCTGGTGTTAAAGTCGAACATCAACTGTTCAAAGTTCTGAGGCACAAACTCTGCCTCAAAGGTGCGACCTCTGGAGCCGCTGAAATTGACTTTCAGAGTGATCTTGGAGGTGCCACTCAGGGTGATCTTGGAATCGGCACGAGTGGTTTTCAGAGCACGGTTAATGGTGATAGTGCCGGTAGACAGCTTCTGAGTGGGGTCGCTGGCGCAGAGAATGTACTTGCCGTCCTTTTCCTGCACCATGACGATCATGGGCTTGTCTACGGTAATGTCGCCGTAGGTTCCGGCCTTCCAGAATACCATTGCGGTAATGCCAAGGTTCTTCTCTTTGACCACATGGAGGGAGGTAGTCGCCTTGACAATTTCCACATCGGGAGATTGGGTATAGGCTACGGTTTCCTCAGCAGTTTTTTCGGGAAGCATGACATAGCTGTACTGTCCGTTTACGGGCTTGCTGCCGTGGCTGAGCCAAAGCTCGAAGAAGCTGTAGGCTCCATTCTTTACCGTGGCATCCAGACTATACTGGTTCCAATCGTCGTTGGTATCGTCTCCGTCAGCACTGGCCTGTCGGAAGCTCTTGTTGACATAGACCTGTCCACCCTTGGGGAAATAATAGCCGCCGAAGCTTTCCATGTGTACCCATTGGGGATTGGTGTAGCTCTTAGGAGCGGAGAAGTTAGTGACCTTTTCCAGCATCACGCCATCGACCAGAATATCCTCTGTACCATAAGTGGTCACACCGTTTGTCTTCGTGTTTTCAAATAGGGCGCGATTATCCACATAGGTGTTAACATTGGTGGTGCGAGTGGTAAAGTCAATATCTGTACCAATACACACAATCTCGTCGTCAAACATAAAATAGGATTTTTTTGCAGTGAGATCAGAGGCAAGAACCTGCTTCTTCTTATTCTTTTCCAGGTTCGGATCGAATTTGGCGCGCTCCATCAAAGTTACCTCTGCCTTAGACTCCGCCGAGGACCAGCTGTAGGCTTCAAAATCCATAGCAGCTGTGACATAGCTTCCGCCCATCTCCACACCGCCAACAAAGGTAGCTGCATCCACGCCATCCTTGTTCTTTTCCAGTGTCCAGCTTTCCGTATTGGTGGAGTAGTCATAGCTGTAGGTCGTGCCGGGTAAATACGCCTTTTTGTTGCTCCAGGGTTTCCGAAGAGTGCTATCCTCCTCTGTGGTGCCGGGAACGCGGTAGAGATTGGCATACCGGGTATAGAGCTCCCCGAACTGGTCTGTCTTATAGGTGGTCTCGTCGTTGTAGACATACAGAGCTCCGTCCCCACCGAACCAGCCGTAACGGTTACAGCCGTTGATGCTCTCGGGGATGGCGATGCGGCTGGAGCTCATGGACAGAGCCACCGAATACTTCTCGTTCTGCTGCACTGCACGGTCACTACGGAAGCGTACCGCACCGTAGATCCCTTCATCCAAGGGAATGGTCTGATCTACCAGAATCTCCTTCAGTGTTTGGGCAATATTCACATCTCCCATAGCCGTAGCATAATAGGCATAGGCCTTCTCCGTTTCCTCCGGTGTATCCTGCAGGAGAGCGGAACGGACAAACTGCTTGATCTTTAGGTCAGAAGCTCCATCGAAGGCTCCCACTAACATCAACGCACAGGACATGAGATTCCTGATATAGGAAAAACTCATGGCAGGATAGCGTCCCGTAAAGGGCACCATCATCATGTTCTTATGCATGGTGGGCTTAAAGGTGGTCTCCAGCCAGTCAACCATACTCTCCGCATCCTCTAAGGCAAAGGCAGTGCCTGCCATGGCAGAGTAGGTATTCATTATACGCTCGCCCAAGACATCTGTGCCGTAGGTTCCCTCCAAGGGCCAATACTTGTGGCAAATATAGGAGCCGTCCTCCTTGACCCCCTCCACTGTATCATAGTGGGGCTCCAAATAGTAGGCCAGATTGGTCCTGGTCTCTTCCATAAGGGCGGTATTTTTGGTCAAGGCAGAGATCATGGTGCAGATATTCAGTCTGCTACGGCGGTTTCCTAGAGTGGTCGTATCCATTTGCCCGTCATTATTGGGGCGGCATACATTGATGAAATGCAGACAATTGTCTGTGTAATACTTGGCGATGGTACTCTCCGTAGAATTGGCATAGGGATACATCACAAGGAGAGTCCGCAGAATTTCCAGGGGACCACCGTAGGACCAATCCCACCAGTTGTAGATGGCACTGCGATTCGCACTGGCACGCTGGGAGTCAAAGTAAGCCTTGCTATAGAAATTCTGCCCCTTCTTCAGTGCGAAGAAGATAGCATCCCGTAGCTCCTGGCTCTTATAAAGCTCCTGAGTCACCACATTGCCGTTGCTATCCTTGTAGACATACTGGGTTCCACGGGTTCCGTAGGCCTGTGCCAGACTGTACAGATCCTTAAACTGCAACCGAATGGTATTGCTGTTCGTCTCTGCGGTCATGTTCACCGTACCGAAGATCCGCTTGCTATTGGAGCGGTTCTTCTCTAAATCCTGCCATTTGGTACCGGCCCTGTAGCTGATACCGGAGGAGGACAGACCTGTGGTACTGTTCGTTGCGCCCACAATGGACTGAATCACAGGATCGTCCCAGTTGACATTGTCGTCGCCGCAGAGAATCCTCTTATAATTGCTGATCAGAGCGTTCCAATCGGCGGTGGTGTAGGTGGCTGCCTGTGTGCCGAGGCTCAGCTTGGGAAGGAAGGAAAGGAGTATGGCACATAAAAGCAGCAGGCTCAAACATCGTTTCATCATTTGAAATCACAACCATTCTTTATAAGATGAGGTACATAAGCAGCTTTTCACAGAAAGGCTGAATGTATATTTATTATCTTATATACGCTTGTTTTTGTCAATAACCGAAATGAAAAATCTCTTATACAGGGGAAGTGAGCAAGGTGCTTTGGGCACCACAGAGTATCATCCTCTACGGTTATAAAGGGCAAGGCGGATGCCGCCTTGCCCTTTGGTGTATTATTTTGCGAAGTAGGTTTTTGCGCTGTCAGAGTAGGCGAACAGGGCGCGGGTGAGGGGTTCGAGGGCTGTGCCGGCGGTTTTGGAAGCGTAGGTTTCGGCACTGTAACGAAGGGTCTCGCTCAGTTGAATTTCGCCCTCATAGATTGCGACATCCACAACGGTGCGAAGCTCGGAGGCAAGTAAACCGTAGAAAGTGAAGCTGTAGTAGCCGTTTGCGGCATTGTAGGCTTCTGCACCTGTCAGGGTGACAGTCTTGGGTTCGCCGTTACTGCCTGCGTAGGAAACCTGCATGGACAGGCTGTCCATGTTGCCATCGTAGTTTTTGGCATTGAACACGAACTTCATGCCGACCTTAGAACCGAGGTCAAGGGTCTTTCCCACCCAAGGAGTGACGGGACTTGCCAAGTCGCCTAAATAGCTGTCCGTTGCTGTAAAGGTTAGGGCAGAGGTGTCGCTGAGATAGGCTCTATGTGCCTCGGTCATGGCGGCATCTACAAGAGCATCGCTGCGATATTTCTTGTAGCTCTGTGCCTCTGCGCCATAACGAAGCAAATCTGCGCACAGAGTCAA
>JAZOAV010000015.1:0-20404 GCA_045595645.1 Faecousia sp. | reverse complement strand
CGGGAGCAAGCCCCCGCCCTACGGTGTGTTACGATAGTGCATATATGCGGGGAAAGGAGGTGAGAACATGAGACGAAAGGAAAAAATCAAGGTGGCGGCGGCGACGCAGTTGCGCAGTGGACGGGAGCATCCCTTTGGATTGCTTCACGGCTATGTGCCTTTGGGTGATGGAGAAGCGCGGCTGTACCGCTCTGTGCGGGAGGCGGTGCCGATTTTGGATGCCGCTATCGGGAAATTGGTGCGTTTGACAGGCGGGTTTCGGGTTGCCTGTGGTCGGAAGGAGGAAGCGCTCAGCGACTTTCTGCGGTGCGTTCCCTGTGGACGGGGGCAGAGGGGCATTCACAGTTTCTTGTCGGTCTATTTAGACAGCTTGCTGACTTACGGCAGAGCCATTGGAGAGATGGTGGTACGCAACGGGCGCATTGAGGCTCTGTGCTGGGGTGATGTGAATCGCATCGAGGTACAGGAAGGGGATTCCCCCTTGGACTACACCCTGCTGAGCTGCAACGATAAAGGGGAGCTGCGACCCTTGCCTTATCCCCATTTGCTGCTGTTTTCGACACTGAATACCCAAGTGGGACATCCCTACGGTGTGTCCTTGCTGCGGGGGCTACCCTTTTTGGCAGATATTCTGATGAAAATCTACAACACCATCGGGGTCAACTGGGAGCGTGCCGGAAATGTACGCTATGCGGTGGTCTGCAAGCCCGGCGGCGACAGCTATGAGCGATCTGCCGCACAGGACAGAGCGGAGGCCATTGCTTCCGAGTGGTCGGCGGCTATGCAGGACAGTAAGAACGGTGTAGTACGGGACTTTGTGGCCGTGGGAGATGTGTCTGTGAAGGTCATTGGCTCCGATGGGCAGATTTTGGACTCTGAAATTCCTGTACGGCAGATTTTGGAGCAGTTGGTAGCCAAAACGGGTCTGCCGCCCTTCCTGTTAGGGCTGAGCTGGTCCAGCACGGAGCGCATGAGCCGTCAGCAGGCAGATTTGCTTACCAGTGAGCTGTGGGCGATTCGCCGCGGCGTGGAGCCTGTGCTGGAGCGGATTTGCGAGCTGTGGCTCCGCTTGCAGGGCAGCAGTGAAAAGCCTGTCATTGTATGGGAGGACATCTGCTTGCAGGATCTAGTGGAGGAAGCCCATGCGGAATTGTATCGTGCCCAGGCGGCGCAGTTGAGGGAGGAAGGAATATGAAAGTTCAGAAGGAGGCATCTGTGCTTATGGCAGGGATGCCTGAGGAAGAAGTCCTTGCGAAAATCCGTGCCTTTGCAAAGGCGGAGCTGACAGCCGAGGAGGTTTATGTCTTCAAGGTACGGCTGTGTGATGATCAGGTGGATCGGGATTTTGAACGCTTTGACACAGCCGCTCTGCCCAAGTTAGCGGAGTTGTTTGTGGGAAAGACGGGCATTATGGATCATAACTGGTCTGCCGAAGGGCAGGTGGCACGGATTTTCCACACGGAGGTATTGGAGGAAGCGGGGGTACACTTTATCTGCGCCCACTGCTACATGCTCCGCAGTGAAAAGAATGCCGAGCTGATTCGGGAAATCGAAGGCGGCATCAAGCGGGAGGTCTCCGTGGGCTGTGCCATGAGCGGAGCGGTTTGCTCCGTTTGCGGAAAGGAATACGGGGCTTGTGAACACCGAAAGGGCGTCACTTATGACGGGAAACAGTGTGTTGCGGTGCTTTGCGGGCCGACCGATGCCTATGAATTCTCCTTTGTCGCCGTGCCTGCCCAGCGGCAGGCGGGTGTGATGAAGGCGTTGGGGGGAGGTGAAGGTATGACACTCGGGCAATGGGTGGAAAAGTCGGGAAATGCGGAGCTGTGCGGCAGCTTGCGCCTTCTGGAACAGGAAGCCGAGGCGGGACGGCAGTATCGCAAAAGTCTGCTGAGCCGTGTGGTCTCTTTGGGTGTGCTGTTGGACTTTGGCGCAGGGGAGGACACCCTGCAAAAGAGCTTCGGCGCACTGGAAATTTCCGAGCTGGAAGCCCTGAAAAAGGCCATGGAGAGCAAGGCTTCTGCCCTGTTCCCTGGGCAATCGCAGTTGGAGAAGGAACATTGCAGCCCCGCCGTGATGGATGCGGCATACATGATTTAAGGAGGAACATAATATGAACATTTCTTATCAGGATATCGCACAGGTCTGCGCCAGCTTTCAGGCGCAAATGGGTCTGAGCGAAGGCAAGCTTTGCAAGGTTACGGCTAACGGCACCGTCGGTGCTTGCGCCAAGGGGGATGTGTTCCATGGCGTGACAAACAAGGTGCACAACGACATGGCTGCTGTGGTACTGCGTGGCTTTGTTACCGTGAAGTACGCAGGCACGGCTCCCGCTTTGGGAGAATGTACGATGACTGCTGCTTCTGCTTATGAAGTGCAGCTTGCCGATGGCGGCAGAAGCTGTCTGGTGGTCAATGTGGACACCGCCAATCGGGAAGTTACCATTTTGCTGTAAGGGAGGAAACAAACATGGCATTTGATCATATTCGTCTGGAAAAGGGAATGTACCGTGAGGCCGGTAAGAGCTTCAGTCAGGTTTTGGAGGGACTGGATCCCTCGGAGCAGTACAAGGGTACGGCTTTGGAGGGCACGGATGCCTTCCAGCGTCAGCTCAAGCGGTTTGGGATTCGGGTGAAGGGCGCAGGCTCCGATGCAGTAGAGAAGTTCTTCTCTACCATGGATTCTGCCGTACTGTTTCCTGAGTTTGTCGCCCGTGTGGTGCGGCAGGGCATGGAGGAGGCTGACCTGCTGCCCTCCATCGTCGCCAGCGTGACCCGCATTGAGGGTATGGATTACCGCAGCATCGGCTCCATTCCCACAGAAAATGAGTTGGCTCTTTCGGATTTGGCAGAGGGCGCTTCTATCCCTGCCACCAATATCCGCACTTCTGAGAAGCTCATTCCCCTGCGCAAGCGTGGGCGTATGCTGGTGGCTTCCTATGAGGCTATCCGCTTCCAGAAGCTGGATCTGTTCTCTGTGATGCTGCGTCAGATGGGTGCCTACATTCAGAAGATGCATCTGGCAGATGCCGTTGCCACCTTGCAGGAGGATGCAGTGGAATACACCATCGGCTCCGGCGACATCTCCGGCACGCAGGGCACGCTGTCCTATGGCGCACTGGTGGATTTCTGGGGCAAGTTCTATCCCTATGAGATGAACACCATGCTGGTCAATACCGGCACTCTCACGCAGCTGCTCAAGTTAGAGGAAATGAAGAATCCCCTGACAGGTCTGAATTTCCAAGGCACGGGCAAGCTGGAAACGCCCCTGGGCGCACGGCTTCTGCGTACCCCTGCCGTCAGCGAGGACACCATTTTGGCTCTGGATCGCCGCTGTGCTCTGGAAATGGTACAGGCGGGCGATGTGAGCGTGGAGTACGATAAGCTCATTGACCGTCAGTTGGAGCGCGCCGCCATCACTTCTATCTGTGGCTTTGGCCGCATTTACGACGACGCAGCGGCAATTCTCCACATTTAAGTGCCCATGGAGCTGGTACAGGAGGTTGCGGCTCTGGCTTGCCAAATCCACGGTGAGCCGGATATTCAGCTGGAGCTGCTCTGTCCTGCGGTCTGCGAGCAGCTACGCTCACGCCTGCGCCGCGGTGTATCGCCGGAGGATTGCCGCGCCAGCTTCGTCTGTGCGGCGGCATTGACAGCGGTTTCCATGCTGGAGGCGGTCTACAGCGGCGGTCTGGAATCCATGGATGCGGGCACGCTGGCCCTGCACTTCGGCAAGGAAGGAACACGCTTGTCTGACCTGGCACGGGGAATTTTGGCGCCCTGGTGCGATGACGGTACGGCCTTTCGGAGTGTGCGGGTATGAGAAAAAGCATTGAACGCATGATTTCTGTCAACGGCGTGCAGGCAGAGCTGCACACTGCCAAGGGAGTCTTTTCTCAGAGAGTCATGTTGCAGCTTATTGCCTCTAAAAGCTGGCAGAACATGGAGCGCATGGTGCCGACCGGCGGCGAGCTGCTGCGGGGACAGTACCTGCTCCTTTGCTCCTGTCGGATTCCCGTGGAGGCGGCTGATACGGTGGTGGTGGGAAACCGCACCTTTGTGATTCGGCGGATTGAACCCATCCGATACCGTGATCGGGAATTGTTTTACTGGGGACTTTGCGTGGAAGGAGGGGCATTGGAGAAATGATCGATATGGCGGGGCTGCTGTTAGGTAGCTTGCAGGATAAGGGTATTCGCAGCATCCGTGCCCTTCCCACCCAGCAGCTTCCCGTACTGTCTGAGGCACTGGCTGCTGTCGGTGTGGAACGGATGGAGCTGCAACGGGGAGATGCCTCTACGGTTTGGGCACGCTGGACGCTGTTTGTGGATATTTATGCCGCCTACCGTTTGGGAGCGAGCTGCTGCGAAGTTGCAGGTCGCACGGTGGCAGCGACACTCATGGAGGGCTTTGCCGATTGTATGGCGGAAAATGTGCGGGCAGAGGAAATCGTCTATGACCCCCACAGCGACTGCTTCCGTCAGCGGGTGACGGCAGAGGTTTCCTCTTATTTGCAAAAGGGGGAGGACATATGATCAGCCCGACGCAGGAGTATTGGGTGGAGATCAATGAGCAGCCTGTGGGCATTTTGCAGGGCTTTACGGAGCATTTGCAGCGGGAGGTCAAGGGCCATTGGGGCTGCGGAAGCTCGGTACCTACGGCTCTGCAAGCAGGGGCAGAGAGCTACGGCTTACGGCTCAAGTGTCTGCGTACGGATCGCAGTGATATTGAGGATTTTTGGGCTCTGCATCAGTTCTCTCTGACCCTGATTTCCGCAGAGCGGCGTATTTGCTACAGCGGCTGCGAGGTGCAAGAGCTGCGCTTGCAGGCCGATGAGAAGGGCAGCTTCGTGGAGGAAATGAGCCTTGTGGCCTGTGGACGGAGGATTGGAGAATGAGCATGCAATTCGGAAGTTTTGTATGGCCGCAAAAGCCGGAAACCCTCACGGTCAGCTATCAGCGTCAGGCACAGATGGTGTCGGACGAGCTGGGTGGCTGGACAATCTTGGATTCGGGACCTATGGGACGAGTGGTCACGGGCGAGGGCTGCTTTGTGGGCGAGGGTGCTTACAACGCCTTTTCCGGTCTGGTGGAGCAGTTCCACAAGGGCGTGGCCGCCAGCCTGAAATTGGAGCATTGGCCGGCAGTGTGGGCAGTGCTCGCGGAGCTGAGCGTGACGGAAGAACCCTGTGAAAACTATGTAAGCTACCGCTTCCGCTTCTTGGAGTGTCCGGTGAGTACCTGATATAATATGAATTCTATCCCGAGTTAACCTAACAAAAGCTTTAAGGAATGTGGTGTAACCTCAGTAGAATGGGGTTACACCCTTTTCTCTTGTGCTGATGTTGTTTTCTAAAGTGCATTTTTGTGCTTTGTGGTAAAAAAGACTGCGATAATTGAAATAATTTCATTGAAGCCTTTGTTGAAATGTGGTATAATGAAAAAAAGCGGTTTGCTTTTGGCAATTTGGTATAATAAATCTCGATAGGAGGTTTTCGCTATGGAACAGACTTTTTTGACATCTGTTAATATTGCTAAAGTGCGACATTTACAGGATATTACTATCCCTCTGTCAAAGGAAAAACGCAAACACTTAATTTTAACAGGGAAAAACGGTAGCGGTAAGACGAGTGTTCTGAACGCGCTCGAACAACACTTCTTGTTTGTTGTTGGGAATTTCCGCACGAAAAAGGAAATTCAAAATTTGATTGATATATGTAAACGGCAAATGACCGAGGGCACAGGTGAAGAGGGCAAACATGTTGCTGCTAAGGCGCAAGAAACTATAGTCCATTGGGAAAGGGAGATGCTATATTGGACCAGTGGAGCACATGGTGATTGCACTTCCTTTGCAGATCTCCGAGAGAAGTATGCGAAGGGACAGTTTATTCTCGCATACTATAAAGCGGAGCGGCTATCTAAGGTTGAAATATCTAAAACGATAGAAAGTATAACCTTGAAAGATAAGTATCCGTTATATGAGACGCCGGGAGCAGAGCTTGTGAAATATATGGTTGGTTTAAAAGCAACACAGGCTTTTGCGCTGCAGAAAAAGGATACAAGCCGTGCAGATGAAATAGAAGGCTGGTTCACACGGTTTGAAGGGATCCTGAAGAAGATATTTGATGACCCTTCTTTGCGGCTTGACTTTGATATTGATAAGTTTAGTTTTTCCATCCTTCAGGACAATCGAGAGCCCTTTGATTTTAACACCATGTCCAGCGGCTACTCTGCGGTATTTGATATTATCAACGATCTGATCATGCGGACAGAGAATCAAAAGAATCATCTTACTGAGGGAATTGTGTTGATTGATGAAATCGAAACGCATCTCCATCTTGAACTTCAAAAAATGATTCTACCTTTCTTGACGGAGCTATTTCCTAATATCCAATTCATCATTTCGACTCACTCTCCGTTTATTTTAAGCTCTACAGAAAATGCGGTGATTTTCGATCTTGAGACAAGAAAGAATGTACAGGACGGTTTGGCAGGTTTTCCGTATGATGGGATTGTTGAGAGTTATTTTGACACAGATACGCTATCAAATGATTTACGCGCAAAACTGAATCGTTACCGTGTGCTAACTGCAAAGGAAGAGTTGTCAGATGAGGATTATGCCGAAATTGTTGAGCTGGAACACGACCTTGATGAGATTCCGGATTTTCTTTCTCCGGATATTGCTTCAGAGTATAGCCGAATGAAACTGGAGTTTTCCAACAGGGAGTGAGCAGGTATGGTCAAGATAGAGAGAACACCAACACCGCCCAAATCATTGGAAGAAGAAAGCAAAAAAGCACACGGTAGCTACAGAGAACCTGATGTAATTGAACGGCTCAAACATGATTTTCACGGAAAATGTTATCTGTGTGAGCTGGGCGACTTGACAGATATTCAGGTAGAACACTTATTGCCACATCACAACAGGACGATAATTGAGCGTGTTTTCGACTGGAACAACCTTTTCTATTCGTGTACTCACTGCAATTCTGTGAAGAATAATCGGAAATATGATGATAAGATTTTGGACTGTTGTAAAGTAGAGCCAGAGCTTGTGCTGAGGCAGAGTTACTCTAATGGTGAGGTGAGCGTACTGCCCATTACGGGTGATGCGGATGAAACGGTCAAAATGACAGCAGATTTGATTCAGAGCTGTTTTAACCAGAGGAACACAGG
Organism: Faecousia sp.; assembly: GCA_045595645.1. GTDB lineage: Bacteria > Bacillota > Clostridia > Oscillospirales > Oscillospiraceae > JAZOXB01. The sequence goes on along the minus strand of JAZOAV010000015.1, from coordinate 13,230 downwards.
AATCCGAACGGTTCAGTGTAAAGAAAGACTGGAACGGCTGGCAAAAACAATGAACAACTTGTATCAAATATTGGGGAAATATCAAGAGAATAAAGAATCCAAGAAATACAAGGGTGCATTGAGAGCCATGCTGAAGCGCGAATACAAATTTGCTGCTTTTACACGCCAATATGTGCGTGACCACCTGAATGACTATCCTGAATTGAGGGAGTTGGTTTCGTAAGACGATATAGCTTAAAAAATTGCAATAAGACAGCATCCCGCCTCGAGTATTCGGGGCGGGATTTTTTTAACGCAGGCAGACCTGTTCGTTTTGAATGAAGGCGGTGAGACTGTGGGCGGGGGTGTCGGACAGGAGGTGGGAGGCGAGGGGAGCTTCCAGCTCTGTTTGGATAAGGCGGCGGATCTCCCGTGCACCACTGCGGCTGCGCAGGGCCCGTTTTGCCAGACTTTGGGGCAGCTCGGCGGTCACTTGCAGGCTGAGCTGCTGCCGCTCTGCCCGCTGCCGCAGGGCGGAGAGCTGTTGGGTGGCGATTTGTGACAGCTCCAACTCTCCCAAGGGGCGGAAGGGGGCGATGCAATCGATGCGCCCTAAAAACTCCGGCGGGAAAAAGTCCCGAAGGGCTTGCAGGGGCAGCTCGTCTGCCTGATTGTTGAAGCCCAAAGCACCCTTCCCCATCTCCCGACTGCCCAAATTGGAGGTCATGACCAAGAGGGTGTTGCGGAAATCCACGCTCCTGCCGGTGGAATCGGTGAGAACACCGTCCTCCATGACCTGTAACAGAATGCTGCACACATCCCGATGGGCTTTTTCCACTTCGTCCAGCAGAACCAGAGAGTAGGGATTGCGCCGCACCCGTTCGCACAGCTCGCCTCCCTGGTCGTGGCCTACATAGCCGGGAGGGGCACCGATGAGGCGGGAAACGCTGAATTTTTCCATATATTCCGACATATCAATGCGTACCATGGCGGCTTCGCTGCCGAATACCGCTTCTGCCAGTGCTTTGCACAGCTCTGTTTTGCCCACTCCCGTGGGGCCTGTAAAGAGCATGGACGCCACGGGGCGTTTGCTTTCTGCCAAGCCGCTGCGCCCACGGCGCACCGCCTCGCAGACGGCACGGACAGCGGCATCCTGTCCCACGATACGCTTGTGGAGTCGTTCCTCCAAGCTGCGAAGGCGTTGCTTTTCCGTGACGGAGAGCAGGCCGATGGGGATGCCCGTGCGCTGAGATACGGCGGCGGCAATGTCTTGGGCATCCACGCTGCGGCGGCTGTGGCGTTGACTCAGATATTTGCTTCGCAGAGCGGCGGCACGGGGATAGTTGCCCTGCTCCACGGCGGTGCTTAGTCCTGCCTCCATGGCTCCTGCCTGCTGCAATTTTGCACGGGCTGCGCCCTCGTCCAGCAGATCTACTGCCTTGTCAGGGAGAAATTTGTCGCTGAGATAGCGGCACGACAGCTCGATGGCGGCATGGATGGCCTCCTCGCTGATGGTGATTTGGTGGTGATGCTCCAAGCCCGGGCGCAGACCGCAGAGAATGGCTCGGGTTTCCTCCTTGCTTGGCTCTCGCACCTGCACGCAGCGGAATCGCCGCTCCAAGGCCGCATCCTTTTCGATGAAACGGCGGTACTCGTCCAGTGTAGTGGCTCCGATGAGCTGGATCTCGCCCCGCCCCAAGGCGGGCTTGAGCAGGTTTGCCGCATCAATGGCACCCTCTGCCGCACCTGCACCCACCAGGGTGTGCATTTCGTCCACGAAGAGAATGATATTTCCGCAGCGGCGCAGCTCGTTGACGATATCCCGCACCCGTTCTTCGAATTCGCCACGGTATTTAGTACCCGCCAGCACACTGGCCATATCCAAAGACAGCAGGCGTTTGCCCCTGAGCTGTTCCGGTACCCGTCCGGCGGCCATATAGCGGGCGACGCCCTCTGCGATGGAGGTTTTTCCTACCCCCGGCGCGCCGATGAGCGCGGGGTTATTTTTGTGCTTGCGGGAGAGAATTTGCAGCACGGTTTCAATTTCCTGCTGTCTGCCGATGACGGGCTCGGCCTTCTCTGCCCGTTCCATCATGTCTGTGGTAAACTGCTCCAGCAGCCTTGTTCCTTGCATGGCTTGCTCCTTTCGGATGATGTGTCCTTCTGTGAGATTGGTAAAGAGGAGGGAGAGATCTGCGCCGCACAGACCCAACAGCCTTACTGCGCCACTGTTTGCATCCCGCAGCAGGGCGGCAGCCAAGGGTTCCTGTGCTTGCAGGGCGTTTTTTGCCCGTGGAGTAAAGCCGTAGGGCGGAATGTCCTGCCTGTGTCCTCGCTCCCGATATCGCAAGAGCTGTCCCAAAAGCTCTTGGGCGGTCAAGCCCTGTCGCAGCCATGCCGCACCGCCTTCCATTGCACAGGCAATGAGCAGGTGGCTGGTGCTTATGGCACTGTGCCCCAGAACACAGGACAAGGCGTAGGCGCGACGAATCATGCGTTCGTTGTGCATGGAATTCCCTCCTTTCTCGGGAAATTCTTGCCTTTTTGAAAAAAATCTATACAAGTGTCTTGCTTTTTCCGAAAAACATGATAGAATAGGGAGTACATCAAATATATAGGAGGCTAACAACATGGCATATGTGATCACTGACGCTTGCGCAAAGTGCGGTTCCTGCGCTGATACCTGCCCTCTGGGCATCATCTCCGAAGGCGACGACAAGTACATCATCGACGCTGATCAGTGCGTTGAATGTGGCTCTTGCGCCGGAGCATGCCCTCTGGACGCCATCGTTCAGGAGTAAGAGGAGGGCACCTCTAATCATTCTTTTTTTGGTTCTGGACGAATCTTCCCCCCAAATTTTTGCTTATGAAAACCTTGAAATACATACAGTATTCCTGCGGTTTTCAACACAAAATTTGAGAAAAATTTTCGTTTAGCCCTGCAAAAATTGATTTTTAGAGGTTGCCAAAAACAAGCCGCCCTCTCGGGCGGCTGTTTTTTGATGCTATGAAAGAAACACTTTGGAACGGAATTTCGATGTATACGGGGCCCTTCCCCTTGGGGACGGACTCAGTTTTGCTGTCGCAGTTTCTGACGCTGCCGCCCAAGGCACATGTGGTGGACTTGGGCGCGGGCAGTGGGACACTGGGGCTGCTTTTGTGCGCCCGTGATGCCGCTTGCCGTGTGACGGGCGTGGAGCTCGACAAAGCCGCATGGCTGGTTGCCCAAGAGAATATCGCCCTGAACGAGCTGCAACGGATGCAGGTGCTCCGTGGGGATGTGCGGGAGCTGCGGGGCTTATTGCCTGTGGGCTCTGCGGATTGCGTGATTTCCAATCCACCCTATTTCCCTGTGGGCAGCGGAAAAGCTGCCAATGCCTACCGCAGTGAGCTGACCTTGAATTTGGCACAGCTCTGTGAAGCGGCGGCGTGGCTGTTGCCCAGCGGCGGACGATTTGCCCTCGTACATCGTCCCGAGCGGCTGTGTGATTTGATTTGTGAGCTGCGCCGCTGTCGTTTGGAGCCGAAACGCCTTCAGTTTGTGCGCCATACCGCCCAAGCCCCTGTCTGTATGGTGATGATAGAGGCGCGCAAGGACGGGAAAGCCGGCTTGCAATATGAGGCGGATTTTATTGAATTTACAGCGGACGGACAGGAAACGGATGCCTACCGCGCCGCATACCACAGAGGAGAAAGCCTATGATGCTGTATTTGGTTCCGACCCCCATCGGCAACTTGTCCGATATTTCGCCCCGTTGTCGGGAGACCTTGGCCAATGCGGATTTCATTGCCGCTGAGGATACCCGTGTGACACTGCGGCTGCTCAATCATTTGGAAATCAAAAAGCCTCTGGTCAGCTACTATGAGCATAATAAGGAAGTGAGCGGCCCGAAAATCGTGGAGCGCATTTTGGCAGGGGAGACCTGTGCCTTGGTGTCCGATGCCGGCTCTCCCGCCATTTCTGACCCGGGCGAGGATTTGGTGCGCCTGTGTGCCGAAGCGGGGATTCCCGTGTGCGCCATTCCCGGGCCCTGTGCCGCCATTACGGCACTGAGCATTTCCGCTCTGCCTACGGGTCGCTTCTGCTTCGAGGGCTTTCTGTCTACCAATAAAAAGAGCCGTCGGGAGCATTTGGACTCCCTGCAAGGGGAGCAGCGCACCATGATTTTCTATGAGGCACCCCACAAGCTCCGCAATACCTTGGGGGATTTGGCTACTGCCTTTGGAGAGTCGCGGCGTATTTCCCTGTGTCGGGAGCTGACCAAGCTCCACGAAGAAGTTTTGCGAATGACCTTGGCTGAGGCGATGGCCTATTACGCCGAGCAGGAGCCGAGAGGGGAATATGTCCTCATTGTGGAAGGTGCTTCCGCAGTAGCAGAGGAAGCCTTGACCTTGGAAGCGGCATTGTCGATGGTCGCCCAGCAGATGGAGCAGGGCTTGAGTAAAAAGGATGCGGTCAAAGCTGTCGCCAAGCTCACGGGCTTCCCGAAAAATGCCCTCTACGAAGCCAGCTTGAAGGCGTGATCTCGCAAAAATAAAGTTGAAAATCCCCTGCAAGATACAGGAAAACCTGTATTTTGCAGGGGCTCATTTTATGCGATATGTCTGCAAACAGCCTTATTGGAAGGCGCGATAGAGGAAGGTTACGATCTGGGCGCGGGTACAGGTTTCGTCCGGAGAGAATTCGGTAGCGGAGGTTCCTGTAGTGATTCCCTCTTCCAGAGCCCACAGAACGGCCTCATAATAATAGGTGTCGGCGGCAACATCCACAAAGGGATTTTTGGTGGATTCAGCCTTGGGTTCGCCCTGCAATCTCCACAGGAAGGTCACGACCTGAGCTCGGGTGCAGAACTGATCGGGAGAAAAATAGCCCTCATGTGTGCCGGTGGTTATTTTAGCATCCACAGCCCAGAGAACCGGCTTGTAGAAATAAGAAAAATCGTACACATCCGCAAAGGGATTTTCCTGCACTTTCGGCTCCTGACAGCCTGCGGCTCTCCACAGGAAGGTCACGACCTGGCTTCTCAGGCAATCGCTTTCCGGCTCAAATTTTCTGTTGCCGGTACCGTTGGTAATGGAATTGGCGACGGCCCAGCCCACGGCATCAGCGTAGTAGGCATCTGTGGGCACATCCGTGAATGCGGAAGCAGCCAATTCGCTGTCCTTCAGCATGACTGTGGGATACTCGTTCCATGTGGGATAGGTCCAGCCCTCTGCGCTTTCGCCGCAGTACAGAACAAGCTTGGGGCAGTTATGGAAAGCTTCCTCTCCAATTTCGGGAGCATCTCCTGCGAAGTAGACACGCTCCAACTTGCTACAAGAATGGAAGGCCTTGGAACCGATGAATTGGAGGGCACTTCCGATGTGGATCTCCTGCAGAGTGCTGGAATGAAATGCTTTCTCGCCGATGCTTTCCACACCCTCGGGAAGACTGATGGAAGTAAGATACTTGCAACAAGCGAAGGCTCTGTCTCCGATGCGCTTCAGACTTTGAGGGAAGGTGACATTCGCTAACCATACATATCTGCCGCAGAAGATCAATTCCGTCTTATCCTTGTTGTACAGAATGTTATCCTGCGAGGAATATGCGGGGTTATCCGGATCCACGATGATGCAGTCCATATCATTTATGTCACGGAATGCATCCCGATATATGTAGAGCAGGGATTTGGGGATATACAGCGTGTCGATGTCCCAATGGGAGTCGTCCTCATAGGGGTAGGGCAAACGCACAGCATCGGTGGCGACACCTACGGTGCCCTCTTTGATGCGCACCACTCTCGTGGAGGGGAAGCTGTGCTTCGTGCCCACATACCAACCGTCCAAATACTCACCGTTTTCGTAAACGGTAATTTCTTTGCTGTCGCCAAAGGCTGCGGAACCCAGCTTCTCCAAGCTGTCGGGCAGATCGATTCCCGTTAAACGATCGCAATTGTTAAAGGCTCTGTCTCCGATCACCTTCAGCCCTTCAGGGAGTGTGATATGGGTAAACTGATTGCACGATGCAAAGGCACCGGCTCCGATTTCCAGCAGTCCTGAGGGTAAGGTGATCTCCGGAAGGGCCTTGCAATTTTGGAAGGCGTAGTGGCCAATGACTGTCAGGGCTTCGGGAAGCTCTACTCGCTCCAGTGCCTCGCACTGGTAAAAAGCACCGCTACCAAGAGAGACCAGTCCTTCGGGAAGGAGGGCTTCTTTTAGGGTTTTGCACCCGCTAAACGCATTCTCTCCGATTTCCGTCAGGGAAGCAGGGAATTCGATGCTTCCCAGTTTTTTGCACCCGTTAAACGCATTCTCTCCGATTTCCGTCAGGGAAGCAGGGAGTTCGATGCTTCCCAGTTTTTCGCAGCCCTTGAACGTACTGTTCTCGATTCGGGTCATATTTTTGGGGAGCTTCACGGAGTCCAACCAAGTGCAGTTAAGAAATACATATTCCCCCATATTCACCAAGCTGTCAGGAAGAACCGCTTTTTTCAGAGAACCGCAACGGCTGAACGCTTCCGCCCCAATGGTTTTTACCCCTTCGGGAACAATGACCTCTTGGATGAAGGAATTGTAAAAGCAGCCAACACCGATCTCCCGCAGGCTGTTGGGCAAGTGGATCTTTTGAAGCTTGTTGCTATTTGATAATGCGTACGCTTCCAATGTAACAAGGCCCTCGGGGAGGGTTATGGATGTAATGGGATTTTGTCCGTTAGAGTTAGAAAAAGCAGAATGCCCGATTACCAACACGGCATGACCCTGAATTTGCGCGGGAATCTCTACTTCGCCGCTGAGCTCTGCATCGACGATGGTGCCGGTTTGGCTGTTGAAGTAGATCTTACCGCTGTCCATAGTATGAACGATGTCATAAGCAGTCGTTTCTTCTGCCTCTGCCTGCAGGTTCAGCGAGGGGTACAAAGATAGTACCATTGCCGCCGCAAGGAGCAGGCTAATCAGTTTCCGTTTCATAAGAAAGCCTCCTTTGTTATGAATGTAGTATAATTATATACTAACAGTTCCGACTTGTCAAGAATTTTTTGGGAACAGACAGAATTCTCCCGAAATTCTGACACGAAGGATCATTTGCACACTTTTGTGCAACGCCGTAGGGATGCCTCTCCGAGGCGTCCTGTGTAGGCAGAAGCAATAACGAAAAATGTCGGTAAAATTGCAAATGCGACCGAATACGGAAGATTTAGGACGCCTCAGGAGAGGCGCCCCTACGATTTCTAAGGAAGTTGGTGCGTTATCGACGGTGCGCACAGGTGCGTCAGGGATGCCGCACGCTACGGGTGCGGCGTATTATCGGTGGTGCGTATACGGGTCGATGTGGGCATCGACCCCTACGAAATCATGCGATGGTGCGGAGCGGATACGAAATTATTCATTAAAAAATGTGCTGTCGGGAAAGACAGCACATTTTTGTTATCAGCCGACGGGTTCTGCGTTGTTAGCGGTAGCCACATCGAAGATGCGGATGAGGCTGTAGTCGACTTTCAGGGGATATTCGGACTTACAGCTATCGATATAAGCCTGAATACGGCTGTAGAGCAGGTCGTCTGCGGCCATATCATACCAGGCGTTGGTGTCGTCCTGACCTACGAAGTACATAATATGGTAGCCGTAGTCGGTTTTGACAATGCCGTGGTCGCCTACCTGACGGGAGGCATCAAAGCACCACTCGTCAAAGGGGGCTACCATGGAGCCGGGGGTGACGGCTTCGTACAGACCGCCCGTTTGGGCAGAGCCGGGATCCATGGTCATTTCCGTTGCCAGATCGGCAAAGTTGTCCTCTGTGGGCTTGGCCAGCCAGCGGTCATAAACGGCCTGCGCCTCTACCTCGGCGGTGACCCAGTCTGCCTCCGTCCAATCGGACTGCTCGCCGGCGGGCTGGATGAGAATGTGGCGTACATTGATGTTGTTGCACTTGGGATAGCCCTGCTCCGTGAATTTGGCTGCGTTTTCGTCGTAGTGAGCCTCCACGGCGGCTTCCGTCAGGGTCGCCTCCAGAGACTCCAGTTTATCATAGTAGCAATCGGCTGCGGCGAAGAACAGACGCTGATATTCCTGATAGGTCTTGGCATCGGTGCCATCGCCGAAATGATACTGAATATAGGTGTCCGCATTGGCATAGCCCTGCTCCTGATATTCCTGCGCAAAGTCGCTGTCGGAGCTGAGAATGCCGTCGATCTTTGCCTGATCCTCGTCACTGAGGACATAGCCGTTGGCGTAAGCGGTCTGCGCCAGTGCGTAGTTCTGAGACAGATTTTCCACGGCAGAGCGGAGGAAGAATTGCTCCCAGGTCACGCCGTCCTCCTGTGTCATCTGCTGGGACATGGGTTTCGTTGTGTCCAGACCCATCAGGGAGGCGTACTGACCGTAGGTGTTCATAAAGTTCATGTATTCCGTCCAGAAGGCAATTTGCAAAATACGGTTGCTGAAAACATCGGCACCCTCGCCGTTGATGGCGATGATGGTCTGCATGTCCGCGCTGCTGGGGCTGGAGGCGTAGATGGAATAGTTGTCGTATACGGTGTGGTCGTTGTTGCCGTAGCCGATGAGGGAGGGATCCAGTGCGGGGAAGGTAACGGCTTCGGTGGGTTCCGTGCTTTCCTCTGTTCCGATGGTGTCCGGAGTGGCAGAGGGTTTGGTATCCTCGGAAACGGGGGCGTTGGTGCCGCAGCCTACCAAAAGTGCGGCCAAAAGTAAGATTGCCAAAAGCTTTTTCATGGAAGTGTGTCCTTTCTATGATATCCGTCCAAGTATAGCACAGAGTGGGCGGATTATGCAAGGGTTAATTTACGGGGGAAATACCGTAGAAGCTGGTCCGTTCACCTGTGAGGCGGAATTCGGTGTGATCCATGGGCCTTTGACCCTGCCCCGGGATGCTGCCCTCGGGGGGCAGTTCGGGTATGTCGGAGATGTCGGGCAGATCAATCAGATCAGAAATGTCGGGCAGGCCCGCACCCTCGGAGAAGAATTCCGGCGGCTCGGGTAAGCCTTCCGGCGGCTCGGGTAAGCCTTCCGGCGGTATTGTACCTATAGAGGGGACATCCGGGGGCACCATGCCACCACCCATATTGCCGCTGTCACCCGGGGTGAAGCCGCCGCTGTTTTCCGTGCCGGCGGGTGCTTCGGGAATGGCAGGCTGGGAGGGGGTGGGGATTTCTCCCACAGGAGGTGCCATCGTACCGGGACGGCCGCTCGTCAGACCGCTGTGCTGCTGTAAAACGCCGTTGACCGTCAGACGGTAGCTCACACCGGGCTGCAAATTCTCAGAGCTGAGCAGGACGGTCTGCGTGGCGGTTTCCACGGTGTAGGATGCTACCACGGTTTCGCCGTTTCGCAGCTCTACTACTGTGCCGACGGGCAATTCCTCGGCAAAATTCAGCTCTGCGGAGCAGCTTTTGGGGCTTATGGGGGTAATTTGCTCGATATCGGGCATTTGCAGAGAGGGCATTTGCGGTGCAGTGGTATCGGGAACGGCTTCTTCTCCACAGGCGCACAGCAGCAGTGCCGTCAGAAGAAGCAGCAGAATCAGGGAACGCTTCATAAGAATACCTCCTTGTGTATTTTCGGCTTATTGTACTCTATTTTGCAGGCAAATTGGTGTAGAAACTGTAAACAAACTTGACTTTCTATCTCTGTTGCACTAAAATGGGCAAGAGGTGTCAAGGATGAAACAATGGTGCGTGTACATGCTGCGCTGTAAGGACGGGACACTATATACAGGCAGCACGGACGATTTTGAAAAGCGTCTTGCCGCTCATCGAGCGGGCAAGGGAGCGAAATACACCCGCGGGCGCGGCCCCTTAGAGCCTGTTTACAGAGAGCTGTGCGTTGACCGTTCCGCCGCTTTGAAGCGGGAATGTGCCATTAAGCGGCTCAGCCGTGCCCAAAAGGAACAATTATTAAATGAATTGCCCTGTGGGCATGAATTGGCTTCGCCATGATTTGCCTGATGGCATGAATTGTGCCTCATGACACATTTGTTGGCCAATTCATCCCTGCTACAGCTTGGCAGAATTTGAAAGAAAATAAGAATAATTCCTGTTTTTCTGTTGATTTTTTTCTGACAATATGATATAGTATCAATAAAGCTAAAACAAGGAGGATCTTACATGTATATTACCGACAACATTCGCTATATTGGTGTCAACGACCATCGCGTGGATCTCTTTGAGGGGCAGTATGTGGTGCCCAACGGCATTGCTTATAACTCCTATGTGATCTTGGACGAGAAAATCGCCGTGATGGACACGGTGGACCGTCATTTCCTCCATGAGTGGCTGGATAACCTGTCCGCTCAGTTGCAGGGCCGCAAGCCCGATTACCTCATCATTCAGCACATGGAGCCGGATCACGCCGGCAGTATCGCCCGCTTTTTGGAAGCTTATCCCGATACGACCGTCGTTTCCAATGCCAAGGCTTTTGCCATGATGGAGGCATTTCATCCCGCTACTGTTGGCTGCAAGCGTTTGGTGGTGCAGGACGGCGAAAGTCTGTCCCTGGGACAGCAGACACTGGTCTTTGTCTTTGCGCCCATGGTGCACTGGCCCGAGGTCATGGTCAGCTATGAGGTGACGCAGAAGGTGCTGTTCTCTGCCGATGCCTTCGGTAAGTTCGGTGCCTTGGATGTGGACGAGCCTTGGGACGACGAGGCACGGCGTTATTACATCGGCATTGTGGGCAAGTACGGCAAGCAGGCCATGAAGCTGCTGGAAAAGGCCGCTACGCTGGATATTGCCATCATCTGCCCCACGCATGGCCCCATTTTGACGGAGAATTTGGGTCATTATATTCAGAAATATGTCACTTGGGCTTCCTACGCAGTGGAGGAGGAAGGCATTGTTTTGGCCTATACCTCCGTCTATGGACATACGGAGAAGGCCGCAGAGCTGCTGGCTGAGAAGCTGCGGCGCAACGGTGCACCCAAGGTTGTGGTCTATGATTTGGCTCGCTGTGACATGGCAAAGGCGGTTGCCGATGCCTTCCGTTACAGCAAGCTGGTGCTGGCGACCACCACTTACAATGCGGATGTCTTCCCCCATATGCGCAATTTCATTGAGCATTTGACGGAGCGCAACTATCAAAACCGCACCGTTGCCCTTGTGGAAAACGGTTCCTGGTCTCCTCAGGCGGAAAAGGTGATGCGAAATATGCTGGAAGGCTCCAAGAATCTGACCATTTGCGATACTGTGGTGCGCATCAAGTCCGCTTTGGATGCCGAGAGCAGTGCGCAGTTGGATGCTTTGGCGCAGGAGCTGTGTCGGGATTATATCGCCCTGTCCTCTGAGGCGGCAGACAAGAACGATATGCGGGCTCTGTTCTCCATCGGCTACGGCCTGTATGTTGTCACCAGCAACGACGGACAGCGGGACAACGGTTTGATCGTCAACACCGTTTCTCAGGTGAGCGACAGCCCCAATCGGGTCGCTGTGACCATCAACAAGGCCAACTATTCCCACCATGTCATCAAGCAGACGGGGAAGCTGAATATTAACTGCCTGACCGTGGAAGCTCCCTTCTCCGTATTTGAGAATTTCGGCTTCCGCAGCGGGCGCAATGCAGATAAGTTTGAGGGCATTGTTGAGGTGCGCTCCGATAACGGTCTGCGGATTCTGCCCCAGCATATCAATGCGGCCATGAGCTTGCAGGTGGAGCAGTATGTGGATCTTGGCTCTCACGGTATGTTTATCTGCGCCGTGACTGAAGCGCGGGTGGTAAGCAACAAGGAGACCATGACCTACAGCTACTACCATGCCAATGTAAAGCCCAAGCCCAAGACTGAAGGTAAGAAGGGCTATGTTTGTAAGATTTGCGGCTGGGTCTACGAAGGAGACGAACTGCCTGAGGATATCGTATGTCCTCTGTGCAAGCACGGTGCCGCTGACTTTGAACCTATCAAATAAGCCGAGGGGAGCCGAGCCCCGATAGTTTTTCACAGACTCTTTTTCGCCATAGCGTCGGTGGCTTCCTTGGAAATACCGACGGGTATTCCCTGCGGAATCCACCTCGCTCTGACGAAAAATAGTTCTGTGAAAAATGCCACGCACCTCTCAGCAAGAGCTTTGCTGAAGGAAAGCATGAATGATAAATCAAATTTATACATAAAATATTTGCTGAGAGGCTGTCGGGTTCGACGCCCCTCGGCTTAAGGAGAGATGACTATGTTAACGATTTGCTATCATCACGAGCACAGCCACGGTGAGCATCATCACCATGACCATTGCCATGAGCATCACCACGACTGCGGTTCCTGCGGTGCTTGCGATCCCATGCAGGAGGCTGTCGCCCTCATGGACTATATGGTAAAGCATAATACCGCTCATGCCAACGAGCTGGCAACCCTTGCCAAGCGTTTGGAAGAGCTGGGCAACAGTGCCGCGTCCGCACAGGTCATGGCCGCTGTTTCCGAGTTTGAAAAGGGCAATTTGCGTTTGGCCGCGGTGCTGGCCTCCCTGCGCTGAGGGACGAAGTATGTGTCTTTCTACGGTATATCGGAATGAAGTCAGCCCGTCCAATATGGTTATGGGCAATGTGATGAAAATTGAGTGCAAGGACGACACGGTGCTGCTCACGGATCTGATGGAGCGGCAGGTAGCCATTCATGGCCGTTTGCTTATGGCAAACTTGGTCGATGGCCTTGCAGTAGTAGAAGAATATTGAAAAAAGAACGCCTCGAGTGAGGCGGCCTTTTTTGTGCGTTATTTGCACAGTGTCTTGAGTTCGTCAAGGCTCAGCTTGTTCTGCTCCACAAGGGCTTCTACCAGTTGGATTGCAGAACCGTTAAAGTGATTCTCTAACAGCTCGACAGTCTCGTGGCGAGCGACTTCTTCCTGTGAAACAACGGCGGTGCAGGTGAAATTGGGGTCTTCTCTGCGAAGGAAGCCCTTATCCACACAGCGGGTGATCATGGTATAGCTTGTGGTCTTGCGCCAGTCGGCAGTTACGGCCAAATCAGCGGCCAGAGCCTTGGCGGTCTGCGGACCGTTTTTCCATACCAGAACCATGACTTTGCGTTCAGCATCGGTTAAAAACATTTGTATCCCCCCAAATGTATAGTATGTATATAAATACTATTATAATAGTAGTCAAAAGTCAAGTCTTTTTTTAAAAATTTATCTATTTTCTTCGTAAAAGACTTATACTGCTTTCTGATAGAAATGTTTGATTTCTATCAGAAAGTAGTATTAGAAGCGCAAAAGTCGCATAAAGGGAGCATCGTCTCCTACAGATTACAGAACTTCCGACCGTGCCGTAGGGGTCGAT
>JAZOAV010000014.1:0-20962 GCA_045595645.1 Faecousia sp. | reverse complement strand
ACAAGCCCACAGCACGCTGCAACTCCTTGGCCCACAGACCGACATGGCTACGTTCCGACTTGGCGATCCATGAATCGCCCGCCTATGAAATGTTTCGGATTCGCCGAAAATTATGTAAGAAAACGGAACTTTTGAGCCGCGCGGGAGGTTCGTGAATCTCCCCTACAAAGTTTTTCGACACACTGTAGCGCCGCAGGGAATTTTCCCTGCGGCGTTTTTTCGTTATCGGGAGCGTAGCTCGGAAACGGTCACAAGCTGGTAGCCCTGCTTCAAAAGTTCGGGGATGGCGCGTTCCATAGCATCGATGGTACTGTCGTACAAGTCGTGACAGAGGATGATGCAGTCGTCTGTCGCTTGGGTCACAACAATATCGTACACCTTGTCGGCATCCAAATACAGCCAATCCAGCGTGTCAAGCGACCAAAAGACCACGGAAAGACCCAAGGAGGCGGCGGCAGAGAACACATTTCCGTTATTTGCGCCGTAGGGCGGGCGTGTCAGGCGGCTGTTTCCTCCGATGGCGGAGTCGATGCTGTTTTTTGTCCACATAAACTGGGTGTACACGGCATCCCAACTCAGTTCCGTCAGGTTGGCGTGATTCCAGGTGTGACCGCCGATTTCGTGGCCTTCTTCGTGCATCCGCTGTAGGGTTTCGGTTCGACCGCCGATGGCATTGCCCACCACAAAGAAGGTGGCGCGGGCACCGTGGGCACCGAGAATCTCCAAAAGACGGGGTGTTTTTCCCGAAGGACCGTCGTCGAAGGTCAGGGCGAGCATGGGACGATTGGGCCACATCACACTGCCGTCCCAAATCAAAACTTGGGACAGGACATCTTCTGTCAGCTCCAGACCGCTGGTTCCGATTCCACGGGAGGGATATAGAGTCAAGCCTTCTTCAGTCAGCTTCCAGTTGACGATGGAAGTATCGGATCCTGTTTCCTCGGCAAGCTCCCTTTGGAGCCGTTCGGTGCCGCCGTGGATCAGAAGATCCTCCAAATCGAGCAATTTGCCGCTTTGGATAGATACATGAAAGCTCTGTTCCAGCTCTAAGGGATGGGATAGCCCTTCACGGGACACGGTACAGCGGAAATCGACCCGCAGATAGCGTTCTTTTACAGTTTCCGATGCCTGTGTAAAATCCAGTTGGAGAGCGGGGATGTCTGCGTAGCGGGCAAGCACTTCTTCCTGCCACTGCACAAAGGCTTCTTCTACTGCGACGGGCAAGGACTCTTCTGCCTCAAGCTGTGTCGGCAACATGGTAAAACAAAGTAAAAAAGCGATACCAATGGATAAAAGCCGTTGCAACATATCCATCCCTCCTGTTTGTGTCGATTTCCGTCGAATGATAGCACTTTCTGCTTTTTATAGCATACTTGGGCAGGCAAGTCAAGCCCTCCGTAAAAAAAGTATGAAGCTCGTAAAAAACCATGAAGTCGGCTGATTCACAGCTTCCCTGAGATTTTTCCATTGCCTTTTGTCGGCTTTTGTGGTAAGATACCGTGGAGGTGTTTCTCCATGATTTTTTCCAATCTCCCTACGCCCACGGTGCTTGCGCCTATGGCGGGGGTTACTGATTATGCTTATCGCTGTATCTGCGCTCGCATGGGAGCCGCCGTCACGGTGACGGAAATGGTGTCCTCCCGTGCGCTGATTTATCAGGATAAAAAAAGTCGCAGCTTGCTTCGCAAAACGGAAAGCGGCCTCTGCGGTGCTCAGATTTTCGGCAATGATGCGGAAATGATGGCGCAAGCCGCTGTTCTGGCATTGGAGCATAGCAACTGTGATTTCGTTGATATCAATATGGGCTGTCCCATGCCCAAAATTGCCAACAATGGAGACGGTAGTGCGCTGATGAAGGACATTCCTTTGGCGGCACGCATCGTTTCCGCAGTGAAAAAAGCGGTTTCCGTGCCCGTCACCGTGAAAACCCGATTGGGGTGGGATAAGAGCAGTATTCGTGTAGTGGAAATGGCGCAAGCCTTGGAAGCGGCAGGAGCGGATGCCATTGCCGTTCATGGGCGCACCAAGTCCATGCTTTACAGCGGAACGGCGGAATGGGACGAAATCGGCAAGGTGGTGCAGGCAGTCTCCGTGCCTGTCATTGCCAACGGCGATATTTGCGGCCCCGAGGAGGCTGTTCGCTGCCGCAATCATACGGGGGCGGCTCTGTATATGATTGGCCGTGCCGCCTTTGGCGACCCGTGGATTTTTGCACAGGTCAACGCCGCCCTTGCAGGACAAGCCATCCCTGAACGGCCGCCTTTTGTAGAGCGTTTGGCTGTGGCAGAGGAGCAGTTTTCTATCATGCTGGAGGACAAGGGTGAGCATATCGCCTGTTTGGAGGCGCGCAAGCAATTAGCGTGGTACTTGCGAGGCGTACCTCACAGCAGTTACTATAAGGAGCAGATTTCCCATTTGTCTACGGCAGAGGAATTTGCCGCTGTGGTAAAGGGAATGAAGCGTGATTTGAGGTGAGACCCGTGGACGATGCGAAATGGGTAAAGAAGGCGCAAAAGGGAGATTCCACTGCCTTTGAACAGCTTGTTTTAACCCATCAGAATCAGATATATCGGCTTTGCTTCCGCGTGGTGGGCAATGCCGATGATGCAGAGGATATGGTGCAGGAGGCATTTTTGAAGGCTTGGCGCAATTTGGACAGCTTTCAGGGGGATTCTGCTTTTTCTACATGGTTGTACCGTTTGGCATCCAACTGCTGTCTGGATTTCCTGCGCAGTCAAAAACGCCGCCCTACCGTGTCTATGACAACGGAGGACGACGAAGGCGAGGAACAGACCATAGAGGTAGAGGACAACAGTGCTTCCCCTGAGGAGGAGCTTCTCTTGAAAGAGGAGCAGAGGGAAATTGCCCAAGCCATGGCTTCCTTGGATGAAGAACAGCGGCAAATTCTCACCCTGCGTGTGGTCAACGAATTAAGCTACACGGAAATCGGGGAGCTGTTGTCCCTGAAAGAGGGTACGGTCAAGTCCCGCTTGGCCCGTGCGAGGGAAAATTTGAGAAAAAAGCTGCTGCAAATACGGAACAAATCCGCCTCACCGTCGTCAAATAGGCAGATAGGAGGGCATCATGAACTGTAACGATTATTTAGCCTTAATTTGCGGATATTTGGACGGAGAGAATACGGAATCGGAGAACAAGAGTATACAAGCACATTTGGTTTCCTGTGCACACTGCCGTGAGATCCTGGCAGAAATGCAGGACAATGACCGCTTATTGGCCGAAGTGCCGGAGGCTTCCGCGGATTTGACCTGGCGCATTATGCAACAGGTTCGCAAGGAACCGAAAAAGCGCAACCATTGGAAGCGTTGGAGCACTGCTCTGAGTGCGGCGGCTGTTTTGGCGGTAGTTTTGCTCAGCGGTGTGTTCTTCCCCGGTATGGAGAAGAGAAGTGAGGAGGCACCCGATGCGGTACTGAACACGGAATCCGGAGTGTTGTATCGAACTGCTACGGAGGCGGTGCTTCCTGTTGTGGCAGCAACCGAAGCGGGACTTCCGATGGACGAGGAGATTTCCTGCGAAACAGCCCTTTGCTTCGCTGCATACCTGTGCACGACTCCCGTTGCGGAGTTAGAGAGCTTGGATGCCATGGATTTGAGCGCGGCGAGAACGCTGTTGACGGCAGATGTTGCCGCCAAGCTGGATACGATGGCGTTGGGAGAACTGCGAGCTTATCTGATTTCCGGTGATTTAATGCAGGAATTGCAAGCAAATTACTCTTTTGAATGGCTTGGTGGCGACACCGAAGCTGACAACTATATCATTTTCCTTTCAAACGCAGACACACCCTGACGGAAGGCTTGCCCTTCCACAGGGTGTGTTTCGTTTAAATGAGCTGTTGCTCATTGATAATCAGTTTGAATTGCAAGCCCAGCTTTTCGGCAGCCTTGCGGCAGAGGATCATGCGTAACTTGTAATCAATAGGTGAGACATTTAGTGGATTCATGATGTTCAGGTTGAGGTTCGATGACATGCTGATTTTTGAGCCCAATTCCTAATCATTTAAGGGGTAATTGAAATACTTGTTGTCTGAAAGCTTTTTGATGTCGAGCTCTTTTTTTAAGTATTCACTTTCCTTTTGACGGCATTTAGATATGTCTTTTCTATACTTAGAGGCAATTCTAACACAAAGATCCTTAAACTGTAATGCATAAAAGGGATTTGTTGAGCGATTATGCGAGAAAACATCAGATGCAGCCTCGTAAAGCTTTATTACGCTATATCCAGATGCAGTCTCAAACACCCACATGGGAAGAAAGCCTTTCTTTTGGAGCAAGCCCCACAACTGGAAAAAATTAGCGATTTTGGCGGCGGCTGCAAGCACTTCTTCCTTATTTGTGGTTCGCAAAATAGAGTTCTTGGGGTTAATGTTTTTCTTTACCCACTCGTCAAAATCATCATCGTATACTGTCTTGTTGTATTTTATTTTGATGTATCTATAATTATATAGTACACGTCTTGATGCTGCCATTTCGGTGGAGTCACCTGTTGCGTAGTATTCTCGAACATTATCAAGACTCGTGCTCAAAATTGAAGAAATCCCCATGATAACGCTTCCGCCTCCGGAGATTATAGCGACAACACCAACAATTCTATCAAGTATGTCAACTTCGTCCGAATTGCTGTTTTGATGAGGGAAGCAAAGTGCAACACATAGTACCATTAGAGAGATAATGCCTATTAAGAGGAAAAAATTTCGCCTAAGTCTTTCTTTCATTTCATAATACCTGATTTCTTATATCATTATAACAAAATTATCTGTACTACTGCTTTTAGTGTTAGCCAAGTAATTCGAGATACGCCATATTTGTAGGGGCCAATTTATGTGATCACTCAAATCAGCTGTTGCTCATTGATAATGAGCTTAAATTGCAAGCCCAGCTTTTCGGCAGCCTTGCGGCAGAGGATCATGCGCTGCATAAATATCTCAAAATAATCCATCACCGAGCCGAAATGGGTGTCAACGGTCAGCTTTAGCTTTACGAGCGTTTGTTCCTCGTTGATTTTCAGCAGGGATTTGGTGACGGAATAATTTACCCGATCGTGAATGTCGAATTTTGTGGTGTCGGGATTGCGCACCCGACTGCGGCGCACATCTGCCTTGTCCGCCAAAATCAGAGCTGCGGCCACGGCATTGACCGGCACACCTGTGCCCTCATCGTGATTGCCGATGGCGGTGACGATGGTGGCAATATCCTCCGGAGCAAAGCCTAAGTCATGGAGAATGGTAAAAGCCATCACTGCGCCGCTCTGGGAATGTTCTACCCGATTGACTAAGTTGCCGATATCGTGGAGATAGCCTGCGATTTTTGCCATTTCTACCGTGTGGGCATCGTAGCCCAAGGTTTCCATGATGTAGCCCGCCGTCTGCGCCACATGGGTCACATGGGAAAAGCTGTGCTCCGTAAAGCCCAAGGCCAGCAGGGACTCGTCAGCTCGCTGAATGTAGGCTCGAATGGCCTCGTTTTTTGCAATTTCTTGAAAAGTCATAGTAATACCTCAATGTCGGAAGGTCGGGAGACCTTCCGATTTTGGTTTAGTTGGGTTGGTTTTCGGGGGTGAAGGTATCGATCAGGCCGGATTCGGAGAAGTAGGAGTCTAAAATTACTTTTGCGACCTGTCCCAAGGTGCCGCCTTGTGCGCCCTTTTCCAAATAGATGGTGATGGCGATTTGGGGATCGTCTGCCGGTGCGAACAGGACAAAGGAGGCGTTATCCGAGCCGCCGGAGCCATGCTCTGCCGTGCCGGTCTTTGCGCAGACCGGAATGGGATAGGTTTGGAATAAGACGGAAGCGGTACCCATAGACCATGTGGTTGCCAGCTTCATGCCCTCAACACAGGCGGTATAGGCTTCATCGGAGATAGGCAGTCGTTCCACCACTGTGGGCTTATTCTCTACCAAAAGCTCCTGATAGTCGGCGGAAACGACGCGGCGCAGGAAGGTGGCCTTGTAGCGGGTTCCCCGATTGGCAAGAGTAGAGATATAGTTGCAAAGCTGTATGGGTGTATAACGGTTTTCCGACTGACCGATGGCGGCGGAAATGGTATCCGCACCGTACCAGTCGGCATCATAGCCATCGTAGTGGTAGTCCTTGGTTTCGGGATTGGCACGGAAGCCTAATTCTTCGGGAATCTCAATACCCGTAGGCTCTCCCAGACCCAGGGCCTTGGCGACACGGTCGATTTGCTCAATGCCTGTGCGCCAGCCGATTTCGTAGAAGTAGTAGTTACAGGACACAGCCAATGCCTGCTGTACATCGATGAGGCCGTGGACGCGTTGCTGGGTCGTCCACAGCATACAGCGGGGATAGTAGCCTGAACTGGCGAAGCGGGTATAGACGCCATGATCCCGAATTTTCAGGTCGGGTTCAATGGCACCGGAGTCGATGGCGGCTACGGTGGTGACCATTTTAAAAATAGAACCGGGGGGATAGGGAGCTTGCAAAGCACGGTTGATCATGGGGGTATAGTCTGCCTGCAGAAGCTCGTTGAAATTCTCGGCGTAGGTGGACAGGTCATAGGTGGGATAGCTGGCGCAGACCAAAATCTCGCCGGTTTTGATGCTTTGCACCACCACAGCACCGCCCTCGGCATCCTTGCCTTGACCTCGGCTGTTGGCACCGTTCTCACGAATATCAGCGATCAGATTCTCAAAGGAGTCCTCTGCTAATTTTTGCAGATTGATGTCAATGGAAAGCTCCACATGGTTGCCGGGTATGGGCTCTTGGAGATATCGCTCGCTGAGAATCTTGCCATCACTGGAGACGGTGGTTTCCAACAGGCCGTCGGTGCCGTGAAGCTCGGCTTCAAAGGCTTTTTCCAGACCTTCTTTGCCCACCTGGGCATCCATTTCATAGCCCAACTCCTTATAATACTCCCATTCCGCAGGGCTCATATCTGCCACACGACCCAAAATATGGGCGGCATAGTCAGTGTGATACTCCCGCACGGTGGAGGTCAATTCGTTCAGACCGGGGATGTTCAGGTCTGTGAGCACTGCCAGAGAAGCAGAGTCCACATCCTCCAAAATGACATAGGTGGGAAGATAAGTGCCGTTGCAAACACGAAGGGACAGCTCGTAACGCACGGAAATGACCTGCCGTGCCTCCTGCTCCGTCCAATCCTCGGGGATGTTGTAGGAGTCCCGCAGACGGCGAATGAGCTGAGGTGCGGAGATATCAGCGTCCCACTCCCGTTCCCGCAGGAAGGTCTTGAAATGGGCATTCCATGTGTAGGACAGGGAATCCTTGGTATATTCGTAGGGCTTTTCCATGGTTACGGGCAGGTGATCTGCGATCTCCAAGCCCCGCTCGTTTATCACCTGACACAGGCGGCGAATGGATTCGTTGGGATCTTCCGAATTCATCAGCGGCGCATAGACCAGCAACAGGTTGAAGGAGGCTCGGTTGCCTACCAAAATATTGCCGTTACGGTCACGGATTTCTCCCCGCGCCGCAGTGACACGGGTGGTGTAGGTGTAGCTGCCGGAGTTGCTGGCACCCTCTTTTCCGGCCTCGACAACCTGAATGTCATAGAGTGTGCCCACATAGGCCAGCAGAACCACAGCAATTACAGTCAGCAACATGGTTAAACGAAATGCAAATTTATGTTGATTCATAAGCGTCTCCGATTTTTTCAATGCACTTGACCAGCCAGTAGCAAAGGGGCTGAGCCAAAAGGGATACCAGTATGCAGGGGATCAGACGGCTGAAATAGAGGCTGCTGTCCATGCTCTCGTAGATGAATTTCAACAGGAATGTGGCAGTGTGCTGTACAAAAAGGGTAAGGAAGCACAGCAGCAGGCAGGGGAAATAGCGGCTGAACAGGAATCGCTTGAACAGCAGGTTGCCCAAAATGGGCAGAACTGTCAGCACGATGATATAGACGCTGCCCATGTCCACGCCGGACAGAGCCCAAAAGATGGAGCCTAAGAGGGCGAACAGACCGCCCCGCTCCGCGCCCTCCCGCAGACACACACAGGTAATGACTACAGGGACGAAATCCGGTTTTGCCCCGAACAGGGTGCGATTGCCCAGCACGACAGTTTGTATCAGCATGGCGGTCAGAAGCAGCAAGGCATACAGACTCCAGCGGAGAATGTGCATCCACTGGCGGGGTGTGATATATAGTTTATCCAGCAAGAGGCTTATCCCTCCTTTTTTAGGATGTAAATTGCGTGACAATAAATACCTGCTCCAGACTGTCGAAATCGCAGGCGGGCAAGAGCGTGGCGTACTTGGACAGGCCCGTTTCGTCATAACCCGCATCCGCGATATAACCCAAAATCAGATCCTTGGGATAGACGGTAGAGCCCGTAGTGACCACCTGGTCATTGTTTCGCAGAACGGCATTGCTGGGCAGATAGCTCATGTGCAGCATTCCGGCTTCTGCCGAATTCAAGGCACCTTGCACCACACCGGTATAGCCGGAGGATGCGATGGAGGCACTGACCTCCATGGAGCTGTCCAAAAGGGTAGTAACGGTGGCCCAGTTTCCGCCGATGCTGGTGATGCTGCCAATGACCTGCCCCAGCTCCGTAATTACGATCTGCCCCTCCGCCAAACCGTCATCGGTACCCTTGTTGATGGTAAAGGCACTTTTCCAATCGGAAGAATCCCAGGAAACGATATAGGAGGAGGTCAGCACATAGTCAATATGCTTCTCCTGCAAATTGAGCAGTGCCTCATAACGGCGGTTTTCCCGCTCTAAGGCGGCGGCATTGCGCATTTCTTCTTCCATCTGCGCAATGCGGCTGCGCAGATAGTCGTTTTCCGCCTGCAGAGATTCATAGGAAAATACATAATCGTAATAACGCTCCACCTGACGGGTAATGGCACTCACACCGCTGCGCAGGGGACTCATAATACCCTGCACCAGCCGCTCCGGCCAAAGAGTGCCGAACAGAGCGGATAAAATGGCATATAGGATGGCGATAACCACAGCTGAAAGCAGCAGCAGCTTCACCTGTCCGGAAAATAGTTTTTTCAAATTGATTCACCTCAAACGCCCAAGGGCTTGATACCGCACTTGCGGAGTATGGTCGTCAGGGTACACACAGGCAGCCCCATAACATTGTAATAGTCACCGTCAATGCCCAGGATAAACATGGAAGCCAAACCCTGCACAGCGTAGGCTCCTGCCTTTCCGATAGGCTCGCCGGTTGCGATGTAGGCACGAATCTCCTCCTCGGAGAGCTCCCGCATTCGTACGCCTGTGGTGACGGTGACGGTTTCCTGATGCTTTTCGCTGAGTACCGTCAAGCCTGTCATCACCTGATGCTCCCGCCCCGACAGGCGTTGCAGCATGGAAAAGGCATCGCTTTCCGAGCGGGGCTTTCCCATCATCAGGGAGTCGCAGACAACGATGGTATCGGCCGCCACAATGACATCGTCATCGTTGCAGCGGGGACGGACAGCGCGAGCCTTCAGCAGACTCAGGCGCGCAGCCTCGTCCTCGGGGGCGGCGAAGGGGTCAAGGGTTTCGTCACAGGCGGCGGTGCGCACAACAAAATCCAGTCCCATACGGCCCAGCAGCTCACTGCGCCGCGGGGAAGCGGATGCAAGAATCAATCCCATTGTAATCGTCTCCTTTTTCGATACTTCTTGCGCTCATTCCACGCCTCTCAGGTAGAGCCCACGGGTGCAGCTCCCCGGTTCAAAGAAGGCCTTGCCGTCCCAGGCGGAGAGCGCATTGTCGATTTCCGAAACATTTTCCGTGGTAAAGGACAGGCGCAGAGCCCACATGCCCAGCTTGCGCAAATCCTCCTTGCGGTCTAAGAGATAGAGCTTTTTGCCGTTAAGTATGACGCTGCGGCAGGTGCCGCAATCCCGCACGACACGGAATTCCTCGCCCATGCGGTCGATCAGCTTGGCATTACCGCTCTGACAGGCACAGACACCTGCGCGATTTTTGATCAGGCAGTTTTCTGTCAGCATCAGAGGCAGACGGCCATAGACCAACAGTTCCGTGGGAATGGGCTTGGACAGATCCCGCAGTTGGGGCAGGGTCATTTCAAAGGAAGCGGTGGCACTTTTCAGCCCCAGTTCTTTCATCAGCGCCATAGAGCGGGAGTTGAACAAATTCAGGCCGAAATCACCGGCGACCTCCAGCCCCTTGCTTTGGGCAAGGGAAATCTGCCCCAAATTGCCAACAAGCACCCGACGAATATTTAATGTGCTCAAGCGGGTCAGACCGGAAAGCAGCTCTGCGGTTTCGTCATCCCGTACCACACGGGGCAAAATGGCGGCAATGGTCTGCTTGCGGCTCAAACGATGGTAGATATCGGGATGGGACAAAATTTCGCTCAGGGGAGCGTAGAGCACCGCCGGCTGCATTTGCTGTAATTTACGGGTGATTTGCTCGGTTTTCAGGATACTCACCGTCAGCTCCGGCGTAATACGGGAGCCGCTGAAAGTCTGAATGGGAGGCAGTGTGCCCAACTCCGGCGTGGGAGCCCGTCCCCGCTGGGCGGTGAGCTGCGCCAGCACCTCACGGCGCAAACGATTCAGCTCCGCAGCGGTTACCATCAGACCGGAATCCAGGCGGCAATGCACTTTCTCACAATAGTAGGGCGTACCGCCGGTTTTGCTCAGACGGGAGATCAGCTCGTCCTCCGTCAGGGCACGGTGCAGGGCTTCCTGGGGCAAATATCCCTCCACCTTGCACACATGACCGTCATTGTCCTGCACCGCAAGCTGCACAGGCTGACCTTGATTGACCAGTGCGTAGAATTGCACGGGAACCCGTTGCGGCTCCATATTTTCGTAGGAAGCACGAGCGGCCTGTTGTTGGACTTTACTGCCTTCCTCCTTCTGACGGGTGCCGAACATCTCCCGTCCGGTTTTGTGAATAAAATAACCTTGGGTAAAGCCCTGACGGGAGAAGGCGTTTCGCAGAGCCTCCTTCTCCTGCGGGCCGATGTGCCCTTCATTCAGGGCTTCCCGATAAATGCGGGTAACAGTGGCCACATAATCCGGCCGCTTCATGCGGCCTTCGATTTTCAGACTGGCTACACCGGCACGGCGAAGCTCCTCTAAATATTCGATCAGGCAGTTATCCTTCAAGCTCAGAGGATACTTGTCCTCGAAGCGGTCATAGCCGTAGGGCAGGCGGCAGGGCTGGGCGCACTGGCCGCGATTGCCGCTTCTGCGGCCGATGACGGCAGACATATAGCACTGACCTGAATAGCACATGCACAGGGCACCGTGAACAAAAACTTCGATTTCCACCGGCGAATTGCGGCAAATCAGAGCAATTTGGTCGGCGGGCAGCTCACGGGCCAGCACCACGCGGGAAACTCCTAACTTGGCGGCTTGCAGTACGCCGTCCAGAGAGTGAATGCTCATCTGGGTGGAGGCATGAATGGGAATGGTCGGCGCAAGATTGCGACACAGATCCAGCATGCCCCAATCCTGCACGATAAAAGCGTCCACTCCGCTGCGGGCGGCTGCGGTAATCGTGTTTGCAGCAGCGGGCAGCTCCCGATCGCAGACCAAGGTGTTCAGGGTCAGATGTACTTGAACGCCCCGTACATGGGCGTAGCTCACTGCCTCGGGCAGTTCTTCTAATGTAAAGTTTCTCGCACCTCGGCGAGCATTGAAGCCGTCTATACCAAGATAGACTGCATCGGCACCGTTGCAAACGGCGGCACGCAGGGCTTCAAAGGAACCGGCGGGAGATAATAATTCCATAATTCCTCTCTCCTATAAAAACGCAAACTTCTCTACCTATGATTATATCACAACCCCCCTGCAAAATGCTACAGGAAAGGCGTAAATTTCACAAAAAAGTAAAAAATTTTTTCGACTGTCAAAAATGACTTGTAGGGGAGGTTCACGAACCTCCCGCGCGGTTCAAAAATTCCGTTTTTGCGCAAGTATTCGGCGAATTCGCAACATTTTTCTGAGGGGCGATTCGTGAATCGCCCCTACGATGCGGGTTCTTCGACATGCTGAAAAAATTTTTTGAGGGATTTTTTTGATTTTTAGAATTTTCTGCGATATGATATACCTATTATTCGTCTTATAGGTGAAGGGGGGACAGGAATGGACATCATAGAACGGCTGGAACGCCGCGACGAGACGGCAATCGAGCTGTTAAAAGCCTATTACGGGGACTACTGCTACCGCATTATATATCAACAGTTATGCAGTCACGAGGAAACGGAGGAGGCGTTGAGCGATGTGTGGATGAAGATTTGGAACAGTATTCCACCCGCCAGACCGACTCATTTGCGGGCGTACATCGCCAAGGCGGCAAGAAACACTGCCATTGACTATATTAAAAGGGATTGTGCCCAGCGACGCTTCGGGATCACAACTGTGCTGGATGAAATTGCGGAGCTGGTACCTGCCGAGTCCCACTCCGACGGGTTTCTGAGAGACACACTAAACCGCTTTCTGAGATCTCTTGGGGCGGAGGAACAGCGAATTTTTCTCCGACGCTATTGGTACGGCGCCGCCATTGAAGAAATCGCCGAGGAATATGCCTGTTCCCGAACCCGCATCGCTAATATTTTACATCGCACACGGAAAAAATTACGAAAACATCTGGAAAAGGAGGGATACACCCTATGAACCCCATTGATTTTCTCAAGGAACTGAATGAGGTGGATGAGGAACTGTTGATGAAAGCGGAGCTGCCGCCTGAACGAAAAAGGCCCTTGGGCAAAGTAGGTGTAAGAATTATGGCTGCTGCTTTGGTGCTGTGCCTGCTGTCTGTCACGGTTGCGGCAGTTAGCCTGAGTGTCCGAATCTTCATAAGCGGGGAGACGGTTCCCGATTATAAGAGTGACTACGGTGGATTGTTTCAAACAAACAGCAAAGTCATTACCATTGAATACGAGCTTTTTCCTCAAAGTGTAACCATTCCCTTGCAGTGGCAAGCGGCGTTAAGCGATGCGTGGAAGGGTTTTGGCTATGATTATAAACACTTCGTGGGTATCGATTTGAAGGACAACGACGGAAGGCGAAGCAATTTCGGAGGGCTTGCGGAGCTGGAAGGCCTATTGGGCTTGGAGCTTGTGAGCAGTGAAGAGCTCGAGCAGATCACCAAGGGAGTATTCGTCACGCTGGCGGTTACGGATCAAGCGCGCGCGGCGGAGCAATTTCGCTCGGAGGGGATCGTATCTCCTGACGGCATCATTATCTATCTTTCCTTCCTGTATAATGCACAGTCGGGCTGGTCTC
Source organism: Faecousia sp. (assembly GCA_045595645.1). Taxonomy (GTDB): domain Bacteria; phylum Bacillota; class Clostridia; order Oscillospirales; family Oscillospiraceae; genus JAZOXB01. The sequence continues at coordinate 7,760 of JAZOAV010000014.1, read as the reverse complement.
CGGAAATTGTGGATTACTGCGGTCTTAGCATTTTTGTTCCTCTTACCCCTTCCTTTGCAGAGCAGTATGCCACCCACTGCGTATTGTCCGGCGTTTACAAACAGGAAGTCACGCAAAAGAGCTTCCACTCCAAGGGGGGCGTTGAGGTGTTTCTGTTGGAAGACGCGGTACAGGGGGAGGATGCCCTCAATGCCTACGCGGCGTGGGAACAGAGCGGCGTTGGGTATTTGGTGGAGATGAAAACAAATTGGGGAGTTCCGCTGCGTCCCACTGCGCTTCTCATGCCATATCTTGAAAATTTGGAGGGTTGAATATGAAACGGATCATATTTGCTTTGCTTGTTGTACTTCTTCTCAGCGGATGTGCGCGGGAGATTACGGACTATACTCTGCCTACCGCTTCCACGGGGGAATCCACCGAGGAGCTTACGGCTTCCACAAGTGAATTTACAGAGGAATCCACCGAGGAATCTACAGAAGAAAAGCCTTATAGACAATATGCCACCTATCCCGTAGAGCAGCCTGCGGATCATATCATCGGGAATTGCTACTACTATAACAACGCGCGGATCGTGTCCTATTATGATGTGGATCTTCAGCGCAGGGTGGTTTTATGCAGTCAGCCCAACTGCACCCACAACAGTGAGGATTGCACGGCGTTTTTGGGCGGCATCAACACGGAGTATCAAGTGGTGGGTGACATGGTCTATGCCGCAGTGCAGGAGGAAACCCAATCGGGCCAGCTTCAGGTGATTTCCCTGAATCTTGTCACGGGAGAGCGGGAGCTTCTGTGGGAGTTTGGGGAGAAGGGAGGAAATATTTACATAGAGTATGTGAACTTTTCTGTTGACAGAACGACAGCATTCCTCGGATTCCACCTCCGTGAGGATACATTGGATGAGAAGTATGCCCTTGTAGCGGTTCATGAAGTTAGCTATGCCTACGCCCTGCATCTCGACACAGGGGAAAAGGAGCTGCTGTTTCAGGATGAAATACCTTCTTACTCTCTCTCCGTGTCCTTTTCCGGGAGTGCCCTTCTCACCGATATGTCAACGGAAGAATTTTTGCTGATGCGTGTTGAGGGGGAGCCACAACAGGTCATGTCTGAGGAGGAATATTACCGGGAAAACCCCGGAGGAGATTATACGGAGTATCTGGTGGACTTATGGCCGGAAAGCGGGATTTACTCTGTCAACCGTGCGACAGGAGAGAAAACCAAAATATGCGGAGATGCCCGTGAGTCAAAACGGCAGGATATATGGGGGCCCTATCGGGAAAGAAAGATGTCCTTTGCCGTTGGTGACACCATTTATATCTACGATGGGTACACGGGAGAAGTGACCCCATGTTTTACCCGTGAGAGAATCGCCTTGCAAATGTACAAGGACGGAAGAATTATCTACAATATCTGCAAGGAAAACGGCGGCTATGATTATTATTGGTATGACCTGATGACGGGGGAGACACAGCAATTCCAAAAGGGAGAGGACGGGATGATCTTCTCTCTGAATGAAGAAACGGCAGATTATTTCGTTGGCTTTTATAAAGGGCGAAATTGCTATATTCATAAACAGGATTTTTACAACGAGAATTACGATGCTGCATTTTAGGAGGTAGGATATGGAACTTCAGTTTGACTGCTTGTCCAAGCAGTACGGCACAGTTCAGGCTCTGAAAGGGGCAAGCTTTACCCTGACGCAGGGAGTGCACGGATTGTTAGGCCCTAACGGTGCAGGAAAAAGTACCATGATGAATATTCTGTCGGGCAATTTGGAGCAGACCGCAGGTTGCATTACCTATAACGGACAGGATATTCGGGAGCTGGGGGACGAGTTTAGAAGGATACTTGGCTACATGCCCCAGCAACAGGCCCTATATCCCGGATTTACTGCCCTGCAGTTTCTTGGATATATGGCAACCCTTCGCGGAATGAGCAAAAAAGAGACGGTAGAAGCTGTACCCAGAGTTTTGGAACAGGTGGAGCTGACGGCTGTTGCAGGAAGAAAGATACGAACCTTCTCCGGCGGCATGAAACAGCGTTTGCTGATTGCGCAGGCGATCCTCTCCGATCCGCAGGTGTTGATTTTGGACGAGCCCACGGCAGGCTTGGATCCGAAACAGCGCATTGCCATACGGAATCTGATCGCATCCATTGCCGAGCGAAAAATTGTGCTGATTTCCACCCATGTAGTTGCGGATGTGGCTTGTATTGCGAAGGAGATCCTGCTTTTGAAGCAGGGAGAGCTGGTCGGGCAACGACCTCCCGAGGAATGGATTCGCGAAATCGACGGCATGGTTTGGGAGGTGCGTGCGGCAAAGGAGGCACTGTCGGAATGGCAGTCAAAGTACCTGATTTCCAATATTGCCTATGCTGACGAGGGCTTCTGCCTGCGGCTTCTTTCGGAGCGAGAAATTGACGGCGGATGTCGGGTAACACCCAGCCTGGAGGATGTGTATCTGCACTGCTTTGAGGAGTGATGCCATGATGGGAGTTGAAATGAGAAAGCTTCTTCAGCGCGTACCCGCTCGCATTCTTCTGCTGGTGCTGTTTCTGACAAATGGATTTCTTGCTTGGAATCGACAGCTTCCGGGGACGGAGCTGTATGACAGGATCAATGGAAGGCATATTCTGTCTCTTTATGAGGCTTTGCCTGAGGATGGAGCGCAGGCATTAGATGCTTTGCAACGGCAGAACGATGTGATTTTTGATGCGCTTATTGAGGAAGGGGCATCGAGCGAGCTTCTCACTGTGGATTTGTATACGGAGCGAAGGCTGTTCTCCAGAGTAACGGAGCGGGTAGAAGAGGCTGTGCGATATGAGGCGATTTTGAAGGAGATCGATGAAAATGCGCAGACCCTTCTTCTGACAGGACGGTATGGTGTCTCTACCTTTGGGTATCGGAATATTCTGAAATCACAGGAACAGTACCGTGCGTTGGAGGGCGTGCAACCTCGTGTATTCTATTCCGGAGCGATAGAGCTTCTGCCGGGTGAGCGAATTACGGATGGAATTCTGTTGCTGTTCTGCCTGTTTTTAGGCTTGGAGCTGATTTGCACGGAACGACAGAGCGGGGCGATGGCATTGCTCAAGCCTACATATCGGGGATATTATCCCCTGATCAGGAAGAAAATTGTGGCAGGCGTTGTGCTGACCTTTCTTGGGACAGGCATCCTATACGGCACGAACCTGATGATTGGCTTGATAAGATGCGGTGGGGTTCCTATGGATGCCCCTGTGCAATCGGTGTTTGGATTTGTCCGCAGCCCTTGGAAAATCAGCATTTCTGCCTATGTTTTGGGCTTTTTCTGTATGAAATTCCTGTGGGCATCTATGGTAACTGCAATGGTGTATCTTGCCTGCTGTATCGGCAAAACTGTGTTGGGGAGCTGTAGCATATTTCTCTTGCTCTGTGCCCCCTCCCTTGTCATGCCGAGAGCTGTGTGGAGCCTTGTAGCAAGCGGTGACACGGTGAAGCTGTTTTCCGAGTACCGTAATCTGAATGTGTTCGGGTGGCCTGTCAACTCGTTTCTTGTCTGCGTACTGGTAATGACAGCTCTGTGTGTGCTTTGCTTTGCCCTTGCATGCAGGATTCATGTCATGGCGTCTCCGATCGTATTCGGACGAAAGGAAAAATCGGGCCGTAAGCTCGGCGCTGTTTCTACCAACCTGTTGTTCTATGAAGCGAGAAAGCTACTTTTGCTGAAAGGCGGAATTTGGGTGCTGCTTGGGTTTTTGACCATTCAGACTGCGGCGTATTGGGACATGGATGCCTTTATCAGAACGCAGGAGAGGCAGTATATGCAATACTCCGAAACACTTTCAGGAACAGCGAATTCGGAGAAGGATACCTTCCTTGAAGAGGAAACAGAACGCTTTGCAAGCCTCTACGCACAGCTTGAGGAATATACCCATTCTTTTTCTGGTGGGGAAATGAATCAGGAGGCGTATGAGGCCCTGTCTGCCGGAATTATGAGACAGCTGGAAGAGGAGGAAGCCTTCCTGCGTGCGAAAAATCAGTATGAGCAAATGAAGGCAGAGGGCTATGATTATGTATGCCAAAGCGGATATGAACGCCTGCTTGGGGTGGAGGGAAAGCGGGATGCCCTTGGCCTTTCTGTCAAGCTGATGATCTGCCTGATTTTGGGCCTTTCCTCCATCCACTCCGTCGAATCAGAATGTCATATGACACTGCTGCTCAATTCCGTTCCCCGCAAGCGGGACAGTCGGAAAAGAAAGACGATTTTGGCATCCGTTTATGCAGTTGCGGCGGCAATGATTGCCTTTGTCCCTCAGATATGCTTCATCGCCAAGAAATACGGCTTGTCGGGGATGTGGTCTCATGGGAACAGCGTGCCCCTGTTACAAATGGGAACTCAAACGATACTGGGAGTCCTGTGCATCTACGGGATCATCATTCTTGCTCTCACAGTCGGTTTTGCACAGTTGATTGCCCTGCTGTCCAAAAAGACAGGGAGCACGACCGCTACGATCCTTTTGTCGCTGGTGTGGATCCCTGTTTTTCTTGGTGTGTTGATATAAGAAAATGCCCGTCCCGAAAACCGGGACGGGCGGGGGAAAAGGAAAACAAGAAGAAAACAATGAGAAAAATCAGAGAATCACGACAGGCTTAATGAGGTCGGCGGGCTTGTTCTTCATCAGGAGCAGGGCTTCCTCCATATGCTCAAAGCCGTGGAAGCGGTGAGTGATGAGGCGGCTTGTATCCAAACGACCCGTTTGCAGCAGAGCTGCCAGCTTTTCCATGCGGAGCCGTCCACCGGGCATCAGACCGCCGGCGATGGTCTTGTGGCCCATGCCGCAGCCCCATTCTACACGGGGAATCAGCACATTGTCGCCGCTGCCCAGATAGTTCACATTGCCAATGCGTCCACCGGGCTTGAGCATGGCGATGGCCTGAGCGAAGGTTTCCTCGGCGGTGCCGCCGGCGATGATCACACGGTCAACACCCTTGCCGTTGGTCTTTTCCATGATTTGCTCTAAAATATCGCCGTTGCGGTAGTTGATGACCTCGGTGGCACCGTAGTACATAGCGGCTTCGGCGCAGGTTTTGCGGGAGCCTACGGCGAAGATGCGGGCGGCACCGCGCATTTTGGCACCGGCTACGGACATCAGGCCCACAGGGCCGATCCCCACGACACACACATCGTCACCGAACTGCACATCAGCCAGCTCAACACCGTGGAAGCCCGTGGGAACCATGTCTGCCAGCATAACCGCATCCACAGGATCTACGCCCTCGGGCAGCTTTGCCATGTTGGCATCGGCTTCATTGACATGGAAGAACTCGGCAAAGACGCCGTCCTTGAAATTGGAGAACTTCCAGCCGGAGAGCATGCCGCCGGAGTGCATGGAGTAGCCGCCCTGGGCTTCCAGAGAGCCCCAGTCGGGGGTGATGGCGGGGATGATCACCTTGTCGCCTACAGCGAAATCCTTGACCAGATTGCCCACTTCCACGACTTCGCCCACGGCTTCATGGCCGAGAATCATGTCTTTGCGCTCGCCAATGGCACCTTCCCAAACGGTGTGAATATCCGAAGTGCAGGGGGACACGGCGATGGGGCGCACGATGGCATCCAGCGGCCCGCACTGGGGACGCTCCTTCTCGATCCAGCCGGTCTTTCCGATTTGAAGCATTGCAAAACCTTTCATAGTGTCAAATCCTTTCTTAATAAGTATTTTTATATCGATATATTTATCTTGATTGAATCATACCATACGGGGAAGAATTTGTCAAGCATAAATCGGTATTTTTTTATCGAAAATTTTGGAAGAATGTAACCACAGGATACTATGCCTTTTTCCCTCCAAAAATACAGCTCATTCCCTGAAAACGCAGTTGCGTTTAAGGGAATGAGCTGTATTGGGGGGATTTCAACACAATAGTATTTTGTCCATAGGGGACTGGGATATAAGGACACAGGGAAACCTACGGTTGTGGCTTGTGGGGGTGGTTGGTGCGCCACTGTTCGTAATCGGTAATGTAGTAGTGCCATTCCTTTTGTTCTAAATGCTTGATTTCGGTTAAAAAAGCAATGTCGGCCGCGTTTCCCTCGGCGACAAACGCAATTCCGCAGGAGATATCTCGAATCCCGCTCCACAATTCGAATTCAATGGTATTTCCAGTCTTGTTGATATTCTCATACCCTCGTTCTTTCAGGCGTTGCAATGCACGCAAGACTGCATCATTGCAAATCTCAACATGCTCTAAATCAGCCAAAGCGATTTCCCAGTTTTCGTTGATATAGTCAACGACAAAAAAATCTGTATACTCGGAGGTAATGAGATACTCCTGAATGAGGAGGAGATCTTCCTTGTCTCTTTCAAAACACCGGCGCACATACTGAAGGGACGGGGGTGTATTTGCAGTAAAACAGCTGTGAAGCAGGGACAGTATTGCAATGAGAGTAAGGAACAGTGCAGAATATTTTATGAATGCTCTCATTCTGTAGTTACTCTCGGCCCAATAGCAGTGCATACCAATTAGACAAAACCTTGGATAGCACGCAGAACACGGCGGCGAGGGCAATTCCCCACCAAAGGAAAGGGCTTGTAAGAGGAAGGTCATCGGAATAATGCAGTGCGGCCCATACATATCCCAATATGGTCAATACCAGGGTAGCAAAGCACGATCCGTTGGAGAATTTTTTTCTGCTCTTATAGATTCGGACAAAGAACATATTGGCTATGGATAACAGATATCCGGTTGCAGGGACAATCAGTGCCACTGCCCATAACCCGTTGGTTTCCCCTGTGGGAGTGTTGCCTTCCAAAATTACACCTAAGGCCAAAACGGCAAAGGAGATGAACAACAGAACCGACTGCAAAAGAGAGGCTTTCCAACTGCTGATGCTGTGCAGATGGATTTTTTTGTGTTCCTGCGGCTGTGGCTGGTAAGATTGCCGCATTTGCTCCAGTACCCTGCGACAAACGGAGCAGCCTTCCAGATGCGCTGCGACAAGCTTTGCGCTTTCCTCCGAGCAGCACTTGTCAATGTACAGAGGCAACAGATCTTTCGTAACATCACAATTCATTTTTTCCCAATCCTTCCATTATTTTTTGTTTGCTTCGGTAGAAAGTGACTCTGGCCCAGCTTTCGCTTTTTCCGAAGATGGTACTGATATCCTTCAAGGAAACTCCGCCAAAAACAGAGAGCATAAACACCTCCTTGTACGGTTCGTCTAATGCGTGCAGACACGAGAAGGCTCTGTCGGCAAGCTCCTTTTCTTCAAACAGCTCGGCAATGTCCAGCGTGCTGTCTATGGGCGGTTCAGACAGGGCTTGCGTTTTTTTCTGCCGGTTAAACCACGCAAAATATGTATTTTTTGCAATTTGGCACAGCCATGCAGATGCCTTTTCCTCGCTTCGCAGAGCCGACAGATTCATATACGCGCGATAAAAGGTTTCCTGTGTCAGTTCTTCCGCTAAGGACACATCGCCGCACAGCTTCATCAGAAAACGGAAGATAAACGAGTTGTTTTCCTGAAACAGGCGTTCAAAATCCGGCACACCATCACCGCCTTTCGTTTATATGATTGGGTAATCGCTGAATCGTTACAGACATTATACAAAATTTGAAGTTTTTTTCAAATCAGTTCCGTAAGCTTGGGAGGCATACTGCGTTATGCTGAATTTTGATGGAAAGCTCTGTCTGCAACGGGTCGATGTGGGCATCGACCCCTACTTATTCAGACTGTCAAAAAATCATTGTAGGGGAGGTTCACGAACCTCCCGCGCAGTTCAAA
>JAZOAV010000013.1:0-8203 GCA_045595645.1 Faecousia sp. | reverse complement strand
AAATATGCAATAGGGAACGGCACACAGGCCGTTCCCTACAGTTAGAATTTAATAAATATTCATTTTCGGGGCTGTTTCATTCATTTTGAGACAGCCCCAATAGTATGAAATCACCAAAAACGGCGTGGATTGTGTATTTGTCAATGATGTGAGACCATAAAAAAGACGAAAGAGTTTCGTTTAAGAATAACGGTTTTGCTGACGGAAGGAGGGCGTAGCCCGACTGGAGTCAGCAAAACCGGGGCGACTCGATTTCCTTCCGTTTCTCGATCGGCGACTTCCAGCCCAGTATTGCCATGGGGATTTGGTTCGATCTCCGTAGGTATCGTTTCATTTGGAGCTGCAAATCTTCGTAAGAGTAGAAGCTCAGATGGTTGTAAAATCGCTCCTGATCGTTTCTATGGCTTCGTTCTACTTTTCCATTATGCCAGGGTGTTCTAGGCCGAATTGTCTTGTGTTCAATGTGGAGTTTGTTGCACAGTGCATCAAGTGGGTGTACTCGTTTCGTCTTTTGCGTATGAGTGAACTCCCCACCATTATCCGTTTGGATTATTTCCGGCCCATAGCCAAAGTAAATAAATGCACGCTTTACAAAATCTACTGTGCTGTAGCTGCTGCTTTCTTTGTAGGCATAAATAAACCTCTCTCTGCTGGCTTCATCTATCATAGTGTACTGGTAGAATTTCTCGCCGTCAGATCCAGTATAACAGACTTTGGGGACATATTTTACGTCCATTTGCCACTTTTTTCCCAATTCTGTGGGTGTATCATAATGCCCCAGATGTTTGGACTTTTTCTTTGTAGATTCCGTTTTCTTGCGATAACCTAAACGTACAAACACTCGGTAAAGGGAGCCCGGATGTCTACTGTAAGCTTTTTCTGTACGGAGCTTGCCGTATAATTCGCATATGCTGATGTTTGGATTCCGGCGATGATAGTTTCGGATCCATTTCAGCTCCTGCTTTGTGTGTGCATTAGGGTGCTGACGATGAGGTTTGTGGGATTTGGGCATAAGGGATTCCTTTGTCCCGTCGTACTGCTTGTTCCACCGCATAAGGGAAGCCTTGGAGATATGATACCGACGGCAAACAAAACCGATATCCTTTGTTTGTCGATATAATTTTACAGAGTTTACCTTTGTGGACACTTCATGAGGTAAATATCTCTTGTTTTTTTGCTTGTTTTCTGTTATCATATCCATGGCGATTGAGACCTTTCGTTAGGGTGTTGTTGTGGTGACTTTATTCTAACGTACTCAATCGCTTTTTTCTATACCCTTTTTAGTCTCACATCAATTGTATACCTACAATGAAATCACCAAAAACGGCGTGGATGCTATTTACTTTGCTGAATCGACATGATATAATGAGTGCCGTTCGCAAAGCGTATGCGTTATCAAGTTTTAGGAGAGGGTAGAGGATGAAAAGAAATTACGGTATCGACTTTTTGCGGATCATTGCTATGATCATGGTGACAGTTTTGCATATTTTGGGGCAAGGGGGAGTCCTTTCCAATGCGGAACCGTGCTCGTTGAAATACTGGATCGTGTGGTTCATGGAAATCTCCTGTTATTGTGCGGTGAACTGTTATGCCTTGATCAGCGGCTACGGAATGTCTCAGTCTTCGTATAAGTTTTCAAGGATTCTTAAACTGTGGCTGCATACGGTCTTTTATACAGGGCTGGGAGTGATCGTTTTCCTGTTCTTTATGCCGGAGGCAGTGGGCAAAAGGACGATCGTGTATGCAATCTTCCCCATTACAAACGCACAATACTGGTACATTAGTGCCTATTTCGGCGTGTTGATTTTGGCACCCTTGCTGAATACCGTTATAAATCACACGGAAAAAAGAGTTTTCGGTGCGACGCTTGCAGCCGCTTTTGCAGCGTTTTGTATGCTTCCTGTTGTGTTCCAGAAAAACCCGTACCAGTTGAATGAGGGATACAGCTTGATTTGGCTGTGCATTTTATACCTCGCCGGCGGATACATGCGCAAGTATGATGTGGTAAACAAAATAAAAACCTCTTATGCATGGATCACCGTGCTTGCGATGCTTGCCATTACATTTTTAACGAAGTTTGTATTGGAGCAATTCTTTGAGGGGATTCCCTTCCTTTATTCCCGTAGAAACGCCTTCATCTCGTATGATTCTCCTACTATGGTGCTGATTGCAGTTGGACTGCTGGTCATTTGCAGCAAAGTACATTTCACGGAAAGCTCCATAAAGGTGATCCGACTGATCTCGCCTGCTGCTTTGGGCGTGTATTTGTCCCATAGCAGTCCACTGATTTGGCGGAATCTTATGAAGGGCTTTGCGGCGTTCTTTGTAAAGCATAATTGCTTCAACATGGTTTGTCTGATTATTTGCGCAATCTTACTGATCTTTACGGCCGGTATCGTGTTAGACCTCATTCGCATTAAGCTGTTTGCCCTGTTAAAGATAGATAAGCTGTGCTCGCGTTTGGATGCAAAATTGACAAGGGCTCAGAGCAAAGTATGACGCAGGGGCTGTAAAATGGGAGAGAAATCCAATCAGATTTACGGGAGCATGCCCCCGATACGGTTGTTTTTTCATGCCGCCGTGCCCGGGGTCGTCAGCATGTTCGCCATGTCGATTTATAATATTATAGAGGGAATTTTTGTCGGGCAGTTTATCGGCGGCGATGCCTTTGCTGCCATGAATTTGGCAATGCCCTTGGTGATGATCAATTTCGCTCTGGCAGATATGATGGGCGTTGGCTCCTCCGTGCCGATTTCCATTGCGCTGGGGCGGAAGGATGAAGAAACGGCAAACAACTATTTTTCCTGCGCTGTCCTGCTGATCGTTCTGGCGGGCCTTCTCACAGGAAGCATCATGTTTCTGTTTGCGCCGCAGATCATTCATGCCATGGGTGCAGAAAACCGTGTGGCAGAGCTGGCTGTCACTTACCTTCGTATCTGCGCTGCGCTGGGGCCGCTGGCAAATCTGGTGTTTGCCATGGATAATTTTCTCAGGATTTCCGGCTTTGTTCGGGGCAGTATGCTGCTGAATCTCCTGATGTCCGGCTTGCAGATCGGCATGGTGACCCTTTTGGTAGCAGTGCTGAGGCTGGGGCTTGTTGGTTCTGCCTTTGCAATCAACACGGGCTTTTGCATCTGCGCTGTTGTTGCGCTCATTCCTTTTCTCCTTGGAAAAAGTGTTTTGAAATTCCAAAGGCCCAAGCTTAACCTGCAGATGGTAAAAAGAATTGCCGCCTGCGGAAGCTCTACCTTTCTCAACAACATTGCAGGCCGCTTGTTCTCCTTAGTGATGAATGTGCTTTTGCTGAAAATGGGCGGTACGCAGGCTGTTTCCACCTTTGCGGTGCTGATGTATTGCAGCGATTTGGTGCAGCCTATGCTCTATGGTCTGTGTGATTCCATGCAGCCTGCCATCGGCTACAACTGGGGCGCGGAAAGCTACAAGCGGGTCAAGAGCCTTGCCAAATGTGTCTTTACTGCTACTGCGCTGGTGTCTGTGTTTGCCATTGCTTTGATGTGCGGTTTTCCGCGGGCGGTTGCCTCCATCTTTGTGGACAGCAAGGATCGGGAGCTGTTGGATTTGGCTTCTCATGCCTTGCGGCTGTTTAGCGTGGAGTTTTTCTTCTGGTGGTTCGGCTATACCGCACAGAGCTTCTATAACGCCATTCAGAAGCCGAAAAATGCCGCCATCCTCACCTTGTCAACGGCACTGGTATTTCCCTTGATTATGGTGGCGGTGCTCTGGCCCTTGGGCTTGGATGGCCTGTGGCTGAATCAGGCGGCAACCTATGTCCCCGTGGGCATCATCGCCTTCTTTATGCTGCGGAAAACCCAAAAATCATTGGCACGATATATGTAAATGGGCGTATCGACTCCAATCAGTATCGTAGGGCGGGGGCTTGCTCCCGCCCTACGCAATTACATAGTTCCACAGCCAATAGATCAGACCGTAAATTACGCTGGCAGACACGCCGTAGACTAAGACGGGGCCGGCAATGGTGAACATCTTGCCGCAGGTGCCCAGGATCACGCCCTCGGTTTTGAATTCCACGGCAGGGGAGACGATGGAATTGGCGAAGCCGGTAATGGGAACGAGGGTGCCCGCACCGGCGAATTTGGCGATATCGTCGTAGATGGCGAGCCCCGTGAGCAGAGAGGACAGGAGCACCAGACAGATGCTTGCGGCGGCGGAGGCCAGGTCACGCTCCAGCTCCATGGTTTGGAACCAATGGGACAGGGCTTGCCCTAAAAGACAGATACCGCCGCCGGTGAGAAAGGCATTGATGCAGTTTTTCAGACAAGGGGACTTGGGGGCGATGGCATCCACATGACGGCGATATTCAGCGTTGCTCCATTTCATACAAATTCCTCCTTTTTGGATATGTTGTGGAGAAAAAATTTTTTTATGCGGGAATAGAAGTGATTTTTCGGGGCAAGCTATGGGTGGACACAAGGGAATTGCACATTGCGTACGAAATGAAATACAGACGGCCAAGCTGTATCGTAGTTCCATAACTGTGTCAAGTGTGCCGCATTGGGCAATGGTCGGCGCGAACCGTATACGGAAAGGGCAGGCGAGGTTCGCCTGCTCTACTTATTTTTAAAAAAATTCGCAAAAATGCTAAAAATATTGCAAAAAAGCCTTGGAATTTTGGAAAATGATGCTATAATACAAGTAACTGTTTATGGAGAAAAGAGAAAAATGTTCTCTATAGATGGAAATAAAATATAGGAGGACAATGAGCATGAAACGAATGTTAGCATGGCTGATATGCTGTGCAATGCTCCTGTCGCAGATAGCGATAGGGGTACCGTTGGCGGCGGCAGCGGAGCCGCCGGAAGTTTTCCGTATAGACGGAAACGAAATCGTGGCAGAGAATGGGGGTGTCATCAATACTCAGGCTCCCCTCGGCAAATCAGGTACTACGGAGCTGTACGCTCCCGCCCTGCCTAAATTTGTCCCTGCGGCTATGCAAAGCCTTGATTTGCTGCCTCGTACAGAGGAAGCTTCCGAGGCGGCGGAGGGAAAAGCTTCGGACAGTGCAGCACCTGCGACGAAGACCATGACGGGTGAATTCAATAAGAAGTCCGTCGAGGTGTTTGCCGGTGCCGGCGAAAGCTTTGAGAGCGTGATGCTCCACGATGCCCTTGGAATGCAGGTGGAACTGATTCCGTCTCCCAGTATTGTGTGGTATTGCTTCTCCAAGAGCATGGAGGGCTTGGAGGCGAAGTATCTGTATGTCCGTGCAGAGGATGTGACTTTGCTGGATGCGTTTGAAGCGGCAGGTGCCTATGCAACCAATGAGGATAACCTGACGGTGCATGTGAACCAAGCTCCTGCGGGCAGTACGATTGAAATTGAAACCCTGCCTGCTGAGAAGGCACCTCCCCTTCGTACCGTCCGTGGCAAAAATCATGGCAAGCGTGAGCTGATCTATGCTTGCGACATTACCGTTCGCAATCCCGACGGCAGCGAGTGGCAGCCGGAGGATGGCGAAGTAAGCATCGCCGTCACCCTGCCTGAAATGCCGGAGCTGGGCGAAGTGAGCCGATTCTATGTGGAGCATGTGGATGCGGAAGGAAATGTGGAGCTTCTGACGGCTACCCCCTGCTTTGATACCAATACGCTTGTGGTGAAAAGCAGCGGCTTCTCCTCCTTCTTCTTCTACACGGTAGACTTTACCGTAAACGGCATTTGGCACTCCATCCCCGGCGGCACTTCCGTTTATCTGTCGGCTTTGCTTTCGGTGTTTGAACTGGATTGCGGCATTGAAGAAGTTGCTTCCGTTTCCTTCACGGATCCGGAGCTGATCGAGGTGCTTCCCTGCGTGAATGAGGAGACGGGGAAGGACGACTGGAAGCTGACCTCTCTGCAAGCCTTCCTGACGGAGGAGCTTTTGACCGTCACCCTGAAAAACGGGGAGGAACGGACGATCTATGTCTACGATGCCGTGCTGCAGAAACAATGGCACTACTGGGTCGAGTCTTCGGGCGAATACTCCTACCATAGAACGCTTGCGACCGGCAGTACGCTGACGGGCTATTTTGAGCTGGAACCCTACGGTGATCATAAGATGGATACCTCTCTTACCATTACGGGAAATTCGGCGGGAGATGCTCCGAAAATTGCCTACGCACAGTTCAATATTGTCATTCCCAGCGGTGTTAATTTTTGGCTTCTTTCAGCAGATGCCGATGACCCCGTTATATTGCGGCGAAGCGATACTGCCGACTATTTGGCCTATCCTATGTTCAGAGTCCTTCCCGGCGGCAAGCTGATGATTCAGGGTGCCAACAAAACGGCATCGGAATATTTTACGATCGACGGCGCTAATCGCGATGCGGGAGATGCCATCATCCGTTCCGACGGCGGCATAACGGTGGCTGAATATGTAAGAATCTACAGGGCAAAGAGAATCGACGGCGGCGGTGCTGCGATCATTACCTCTAATAAAACAACTGATTGCGAGGTGCATATCAGTAATTCTATTATTCAAAGCTGTTCTGTCACTCAGGATGGAGCTGATGGCGGCGCAATATACCTATATAACACGAATAGCGGCAGTACCTTTAGGATGTACAAGGTGACCATTGAAAGATGTTCTGCGCCCGGATATGGCGGTGCGATTTTTACCCATGCAACGGCGGCGCAAAAGACACATCTGTATAGCGTGACCTTTAAGAGCAATTCGGCGGCTATCGGCGGTGCGATCTATTGGAGCAAGAGTGCATCGGGTTCTGCTGCGCAGGAGCTTAGTATCAATGGTTGTACTTTCGACAGCAATACGGCAAGCGGAAACGGCGGCGCAATTTATGTCCGTAATGAGGATGCCTTTAGCCTGAACAGGTATCAAGGTGAAAGATGGGTTTACCATCCGGACGCCGAAAGCACATCTCCGCTGGACTATTCCCCAATGACCTTTACGGCATCGACCACAACGACATTTAAGAATAATAAGGTGACTGGAACCTCCGGCAACAATGGCGGTGCTCTGTATATCTACGGTTGCAATCTGAATAATACGGACATCGGTGGCACAATAAACTTTATTGGTAACCAGGCATGTTACGGCGGCGGCATGGTTCTGAGAAGCAGCACATTGCAATTTGATGCGATGCTAACATTTTCGGGGAATAAGGCTACGACTGCGCAAGGCGGCGGCATATTCCTCTGGGACGGGTCGAAGCTCTATGGCACGGGAACCCTGACGGTAACAGACAACAGTGCTAAGGGCGACGGCGGCGGTATTGCGCTGTATCACAATGATGCACCGTGTACCCTTGGCCCAATCGGCACATTGAAGGTCGAAGGCAATACATCCGGCGCGAACGGTGGCGGTATTTTTATTCCGCAAGGCACATTCATAGCGGAGGCAAGAGCACTGATCAATGGAAACTCGGCGGTAAACGGCGGCGGTATCTATAATGCGGGTACTGTGACCTCGATGGGTGGCATTTCCTTGCGGACAAATACGGCTTCGGGTAACGGCGGCGGCGTTTATAACAGCGGCACCTTTACGGCAACGGCACAGCCGGTCTATATTGGCTCGTGGGCTGAAGAAAGTGCCAATGCGGGCAACAAGGCTGTGAACGGCGCAGGTATTTATCAGGCCGGCGGCACCTTTACCATTGATGCTCCTTTGAATATGGGCCACAACATTGCAAGCGGCAACGGCGGTGGTATGTATATTGCCGGCGGCACCATGAATCTGAAGAGCGGCACGCACAATATCGGTGAGTATACCTACAACTCTACTCCTGTTGCTGGCAATGAGGCCGTCAACGGCGGCGGTATCTACTACGTCGGCGGCACGCTGAATCTCTCGGGCACAGCGAATATTCAGGGCAACAAGGCCGCGACTCACGGCGGCGGTATTTACACCACCCAAGGTATGACCCTGTCGGGCGCTAAGGTGAACAGCAACTCAACTACCAGTGGCAGCGGTGCCGGTATATTCGTTGCCGGTGGTGCGGTGTCGATAGGATCCTCGTCTCAAGTCAATTCGAACTATTCGGGATTGTATGGCGGCGGTATTTACATGATCGGCGGCAGTGTGACCTTGGATAATTCCTCGGTTAGCGGCAACAAGAGCAAGAGCAACGCCTGCGGCATCTGCATGAACTCGACCTCTACCATGTCTGTAACCATGAAGAACGGTGCTTCCGTTTCCAACAACATGGCTGGCGTCGATGCAGACGGAAAT
>JAZOAV010000012.1:0-7197 GCA_045595645.1 Faecousia sp. | reverse complement strand
GATGATAAACTCCATTTACACCAACAAGGAGATTTTTCTGCGTGAGCTGATCTCCAACGCCTCTGACGCATTGGATAAGCTGGCGTACATGGCTCTGACGGATCAGAGCGTAGGTCTGAATCGAAGCGATTTCAAGATCACCCTGTCGTCTGACGAGGAAACGGGAACCCTGACCATTTCTGACAACGGTATCGGCATGAGCCGTGAGGAGATGGAGGAGAATTTGGGCACCATCGCTCACAGTGGCAGCTTGCAGTTCAAAGCCGCCATGGAAAAACAGGAGGATATTGACATCATCGGTCAGTTTGGCGTGGGCTTCTATTCTGCCTTTATGGTGGCGGAGAAGGTCAGCGTGACTTCTCGCCGCTTTGGCAGTGATAAGGCTTATCGCTGGGAGTCTGAGGGTGCCGACGGCTACACCATCACCGAATGTGAAAAGGACGAGGTGGGCACGGAAATCGTCCTGACGCTCAAGGAGGAGCAGAAGGAGTATTTGCAGGAGAGCCGTTTGCAGCTTCTTGTGCACAAGTATTCCGACTTTATCCGCTATCCCATCGTGTTAGGCTCGGAAACCCTCAACACGATGCTCCCTCTGTGGCAGAAGAACAAGCAGGATGTGACCCAGGAGGAGTACGACAGCTTCTATAAGGAGCGTTTCTATGATTTTGATGCGCCTCTGCATTCCATCCACATTGCCGTAGAGGGTGCCGTGACCTACAAGGCTCTGCTCTATATTCCCGCCAAAACGCCCTATGATTTCTACACCAAGGATTTCAAGTCCGGCTTGCAGCTCTATTCCTCCGGTGTGCTGATTATGGATAATTGCGCCGAATTGCTGCCGGAGCACTTCCGTTTTGTGCGAGGCGTGGTAGATACCATCGACCTGAGCCTGAATATCAGCCGTGAAATGCTGCAACAGACCCGTGAGCTGAAAACCATCGCCGCTAATTTGGAAAAGAAGATCAAGGCAGAGCTCTTGAAGATTCTCGAAAATGATCGGGAGAAGTACGAAAGCTTCTACGCTGCTTTTGGCCGTCAGCTCAAGTACGGCTTGGTTGCGGAGTACGGCCGCAATCGGGAAATGCTGAAGGATCTGCTTCTGTTCCCCTCGGATAAGGAAGGCAAGCTGATCAGCTTGAAGGAATATGCCGACGCAATGCCCGCCTCTCAGAAGCATATTTACTTTGTGGGCGGCGAAAATGCTGCCAATCTGCCCCAGACCCGCAGCTTGCGGGAGCGTGGCTTTGATGTCCTGCTGATGAAGGAGCAGGTGGACGAGTTTATTCCCAGCACCCTGCACACCTATGCCGACCATCAGTTCCGCAATATCCTGACGGACGATTTGGAGCTGGAGACCGAGGAAGAGAAGAAGGAGACGGAGGAGCGTGCCGAGAGCATGAAGTCCTGTCTGGATTTCATCAAGGAAGTGCTTGGAGACAAGCTGGCGCAGGTGCGCCTGTCCACCAACTTGGGCGAGCATGCCTTGGCTATGGTGCCCGATGGTGGCATGAGCTTTGAAATGGAAAAGTATTTCAAGGCCATGGATCCCAATTCCAATGTGCAATGCGGCAGAATTTTGGAGCTGAATGCAGAGCATCCTTCTGTGAAGGCTTTACAGGCGGCTGTGGAAAGCGATCGGGAAAAGGCAGAAACCTATGCAAAGCTGTTCTACTATCAGGGTCTTATGATGGCAGGTCTGCCCATTGATGATCCTGTTGCCTATTCCGATTTGGTCTGTGGGTTGATGCAATGAAGCGGAGAGTATTTAGCGGACTGTTGATTCTGCTTCTGCTCCTGAGTGCCTGTGGCACACAGGAGCTGCCCACGGAAGCAGTGGATGTGACGAACGACGAGAGCCTGACAGCCTGTTATGACAGCTACGAGGCTCGCTCGGGCAGCTTTTTGTTCACGGAAAAGACAGGTCTTTGCTGGCTCAGCGAGGAGGAACCGCAGGACGAGGAATTTGTGCATTTTCTCGCCCAACAGTTTGCCGCAGCGGAGCTGCCGAGCAATAAGCTCATGTCCTGTCGCAGTGGCGCCTCCGGCAAAAGAGGGGAGATCCTCCTGTCCTTGGATTCCTCTGTGGCTGCCGAGGGCTATGAAATTGAGGTCAACAGCGAAAATATTCGCCTGACTGCTTCTGATGAGCGTGGCCTGCTCTACGGCTGCTTTGCCATTATCAAGCAGCTTCGTGCCAATGATTCTCTGCGCATCGGCGCCTGTCTGCTTCGCAATGCTCCCGAGGCAGGGGAACGGACGGTCATGCTGGACTGTGGACGAAAGTATTTTACTGCCGAATGGATCAAGAATTACATTCGCGAAATGGCCTATATGGGCTACAACACCATTGAGCTACACTTTTCTGAGGATCAGGGCTTGCGGTTGGATATTTGGGATGAAGCTTACTTCCAAAGCCCCACGGGAAATGATTTTACATGGGCTTGTGGCGGCTGGGCGGCGACATGGCTGGTGGAGGAATATCAGGACTACGCCGATGCGGAGAAGTATCTCACTGCCGCCGAGATGGTGGAAATCTTGGAGGTGGCAAAGCAGTATCGTGTGGATGTGATTCCCTCCTTCGATACCCCCATGCACTGCCAATATCTGCGCAGACGCTGGCACGATTATGTGGAGAAGGAGCGCGGCTATTCCTTCCAATATGACGGGAAAACCTATTCTGCCGGCGGCGTGACCGAAAATGGTGTCACCACGGCATATCGGGATTTGAAGGAGACCTATCCGAATATCACATGGAGTGTCATTATTGTGCGCAACGACTATGGCATTACCACCAATACCAAGGTTATCGATGTGACCAATCCCGTTGCCCGCTCCCTGCTGGAAGCACTGCTGACAGATTATGCCGCCTTCTTCCGTCAGTACGGCTGCACCGAGTTCAATATCTGCGGCGACGAGGTGGCTTTCTATGCGCAAGACGGCTGGGAGGTCTATGCACAGGAGAATTTGCAGATTCCCGAGGGCAGTAAGTATGATACCTTTGTGGATTATATCAACGAAATCACGGATATTTTGCAGGAACAGGGCTATCGGGTGCGGATGTTCAGCGACTTTGTGGACAGAGCCAATCAGACACAGCACATCGACTTTGACGATGAGCTGGAAATCCTCTACTGGTGGTTGCCCGAGGATAATCCTGCTGTGATTTCCGTGGAGCACTTCGAGGATGAACGGGTCATCTACAACGGTGTGCAGAATTATTGCTACTATGTACTGGCGACCAATAGAAACGGTGACGATGCCCGTGACCCGAAAACCGCCTCCTGGACATGGCAGTTTGCCAGTGCAGACCGCATCTACAATAAGTGGAATCCCACGGTGTTCTCCCATCCCGTGCGGGGTGAGAAGCGCAGCGTGGAGGCAGACGGCGGCTATTTCCTGATTTGGGCGGACTATGCCGCCTATGCTACGGAAACCCAGATGTGGAATGGCATGGATGAAACGGGAAAGTACAATGTGATAGAACGCATGTGGGCGAATATCTCCAAAATGTGGGATTATGACTTAAATGAGAGCCTTGATTTTGAAGCGTTCTCTGCCCTGTGCCAAAAGCTGGGCCACTATCCCGGCTATACGGCCTGCGATGCAGTGACCGTTTTGCCTGAATAACAAAAATGCTCTGCCGTGTGGCAGAGCATTTTTGTTAGGCGTTTTTCGCTTGTTCCAGAGCGCAGGCGAGCTGGTCGGGGCAAGAGGTGGCCTTGGAGCCGCAGCGGATGCCGCGCAGCAGGGAAATGACCTCGTCCACGGGACGGCCGTTGGCGAGACTTGCTACGCCTTGGGTGTTGCCGCTGCAACCGCCGACGAAGCGGATGTTGTTCACCACATTGTTCTCGATCTCAAATAAAATTCGAGCAGAGCAGACGCCCTGAGTCTTGTATTCGTATTGCATAGGGATTCTCCTTCCATTTTTTTCTATAGATAGTATAACAGGCTTTTGGAAAAGATGCAAGTGTTTTGTTTATTTCTGCGAAAAGGACAGATACTAAGGCAAAAGGAGGCGAAGCTATGAATGAGGAAAAAAGCAAGCAGGGCGAGCGGATAGAGGACTTAGGTGCGGGGTTGACCAAATCGGAGAAGGGCTGTATCTATACCCTGACCATCATCGGGCAGATCGAGGGACATCAGGTTGCTCCGGAGACGGTGAAAACCACGAAATACGAGCATATTCTGCCTTTATTGGCCACCATTGAGGAAAGCGAGGAGATTGACGGTCTGCTTTTGCTGCTCAATACCGTAGGCGGGGATATTGAAGCGGGTCTGGCGATTTCTGAGCTGATCGCAGGAATGTCGAAACCAACAGTGTCGCTGGTTTTGGGTGGCGGTCATTCCATCGGGATTCCTTTGGCAGTTTCTGCCAAGCGAAGCATGATTGCACCTACCGCCAGCATGATGATCCATCCTGTGCGCATGAGCGGTGTCGTGGTAGGTTCTCCTGTAACCTATCACTATTTCCAGCAGATTCAGGAGCAGATTACGGATTTCGTCACCGAAAATTCCAACATCAGCAGGGAGGCCTTCTCTTCCTATATGATGGCAACGGGACAGATCGCAACGGATGTGGGGACCATCGTCTACGGCAGGGAAGCGGTGGATAGTGGCCTGATCGACCAGTTGGGCAGCCTGCACGATGCCTTGGAATGTCTGCATGGCATGATTTCTGAAAGAAAAGAAGGAAAAAATCAAGAAAAGGGATAGAAATTTTCTCCAATCTATGGTATAATAAATTGATATCATATTGGGAGAGAGAAAATTGAGTATTTGGGAAGCCATTCTTTATGCAATTTGCGGCGGATTATGCGAGCTGCTGCCCCTGTCCTTTATGGGACATGCGGCTATGCTGAAAAACGCCTTTCAGCTATCAGCCCTTTCGGAGGGAGGGGGCTACTATGTCCGTGCGGGGATTTCCCTCGGGTTGATTTTGGCAATTGTATTTGCATTCCCCTCGGAAATCGGCAATGCCCGCCAGGGCTTTCGTTTGCTTCGACGACCACGCAGACCAAGAAGGGGAGAGGAGCGAGAGCAGCTTCAGGCTCGCACGGTGCGCTTGTACCGCTTTGCAATGCTTCCCATGCTCTTGTCCTTCCTGTTTTTGGCCTATGCCGAGCGCATTGGCCGTCTTCCCTATATTGCAGGCTTTTTCGCCCTCAACGGCTGTTTTATCTATATGTGCTGTCGGGGACAGGCGGGACAGCGTACGGAGCGGGATCTGACCATTATCGACGCACTGGCGATCGGCTTGGCTCGCATGGTGTCCGTATTTCCCGGCTTGTCCTCCGTGGGCAGCTCTCTGGCGGTCGGACGAGCCTTCGGTATCGAGCAGCAGTGTAATGTGCGTTTCGCTTATACGCTCACCCTGGGCTACCAAATTGTTGCCTTGATTTATTATACTCTTCGCGCTGTGCTCTATGGCAGCTTTAGCAGCATGATTTTGCTGGCTTGTGTACTGTGTGTGTTCTGTACTGCGGCGGTGGGGTATTTCGCACTGCAATATGTGCGCTACTTATTGGAGAAGAACCGATTGAATTTCTTTGCTTATTATTGCTGGGATGCGGCGGTCATTGCCTTGATTCTGGCATTGATTAACTCGTAAGGAGGGGGAAATATGGCGAAAAAAGAGGCACAGCCTAATAAAAAGCAGAAAAATCCAACGGAGGAGCAGTTGCTAAACGAAAAGCGGATGCAGCGGGAGCAGCAGCAGAAGCAAAAGATGCAAAACCGCCGTGAGCTTACCGGTATGGCACTACTGTTCGTTACCATCTACTTAGTTTTGTGCTTGTTTGAAACGGAAGCCGTACTTATATGGCCCGGGGCATATGCAATCACTGGTATGCTGGGACAGCTGGGACGATTCATGCTGCCCGCTGCAACCCTTTGGGCTGCCTTTGTTCTGATTCGCAGCGAGGGAAAAACTGTCAAAATGCGCATTTCCTGTATGTATTCTCTCATTGTCGTTCTTGTAGCGATGGTACATCTACTTTGCGAGACCTTTGGCGACTATCAGTCAGAAATCAAGGTCTCCCAGCTTTTCTTGGATGGAAAGAACTGGAATTGCGGAGGCCTGCTTCCCGGGCTGGTAGCGGAGATCCTGCAATGGGGCTTTACTACCATTGGCGCATTGGTTGTTTTACTGATCATTGGAATTTGTTTGGTGCTGGGCACTCGCAATATTACCATCAACGGTTTGATCAGTGCTATTCAGCTTGGTCGCACCAAGCCTGAGGAACTGGATGATGAAGATGATCCTGCTGAGGTATTGGTACAGCGGGTGATCAAAAAGAAGAAGCAGACTGCGCCTCGCAAAAAGGCGGCTTCCTTGATTGATCTGCCTGTGGATGATCCTCCCTTTGCGCCCAAAGTGGACGAGGAAATGGAGCGGCTGAAAAGAGAACCGCCCATCGATGTGGTGAAAAAGCAGGTCACCATTGACCAAATCGAACTGCAAGATCCGGATGTGCCGGTTGCACCCGTGACGCCTCTGCGTTCCGATCCGGAGCGGAGAAAGCATGACAAGATGGATACTCCCGCAGAGGCGATTTCCCGGGAAATTGCCAGCAAGCCCGAGCCTGCGGCAAGCTATGTGTATCCCTCGTTGGATCTGCTGCATCAGGGGAGCGGTAACTCTGTGGATGCTACAGCCGAAATGCGGGACAATACCCGCCGTTTGGCCGATGCTTTGCGGAGCTTTGGTGTAGAGCCTCATGTGGTGGATGTGGTGCGCGGTCCTTCCGTGACCCGTTATGAGCTGGCACTTGATCCGGGTGTGAAGCTGTCTAAAATCACCAATTTGGCAGATGACATTGCCCTTGCCTTGGGGGCGCAGGGCGTGCGTATTGCCGCAATTCCCGATAAAATCTCCGTTGTGGGCATCGAGGTGCCCAATAAGGCGGTCAATACGGTCTATGCCCGTGAGGTTATTGGCTCTCAGCCCTTCCGCAACAGTAAGTCCCGTGTGTCTTTTGCTGTTGGTAAGGATATCAGCGGTAATTGCATTGTGGGCGATATTGCTAAGCTGCCTCATCTGCTCATTGCCGGTACTACCGGTTCCGGTAAGTCCGTGTGTATGAATACTCTGATCGTGTCCCTGCTCTATAAGTCCAAGCCGGAGGATGTGCGCCTGATTATGGTGGATCCCAAGATGGTCGAGTTGGGTGTTTATAACGGCATTCCCCATCTGCT
>JAZOAV010000011.1:0-6166 GCA_045595645.1 Faecousia sp. | reverse complement strand
GCAATGGCTGCCTTCCGTCTTACCGGCGGTTGTACAAGTTGCGGCTACCGCCTTGTCGGTAACAGCAGTGTGACCTGCTGCGGGAATGGATTCCGTGTAGCTGTAACCACAGGAGCAGGTGTGGGTTTTTACGCCTGTCTTGGTGCAGGTTGCGGCAGTTGTAACCTTGCTTGTGTAGCTGTGGGCAGTGCCTGTGAAGGAGGCGTAGAAGGTCACATCGGCGGTGATGTTGCTGAGAACGGCGGCCTTGCCGTTGGCATCCACCCAGCCTGCAAAGCTGTAGTGCTTACTGCTGTCATATGCCTTGGTGGGTGTCGCGCCGGTGTAGCTCGCCGCATCGCCTTCGGTCACAGTTTGGGTTGTCAGTACACTGCCATCTGCGTTGGCAAAGGTAACGGTGTACTTACTCAAAAGGGGATTGGGCAGGCCGTCATTGGTGCCGATGGCAATATAGTCAATGCTGATAGAGCCATTGGAGCTGCTCTTGATATGCTGGAAGCGAAGGCCGAAGCAGAGTATTTCATCGGCGGCCTTGAATTTTTCGGATACAGGGATGGTCAGAATTTGATATTCTCCGTTTTTCAGAGTGTAGGTTGAGAGAATATCGTTGGCGTAGGTGTATGTGCCGTCCTGCGTATAGTAGTATTCCAGCACGACTCGGGGTGTTTTTCCGCTGGGGACTTCGCAGTTGGTGGTCTTGAAGCGGATTTGGAAATATTCTGCATTTTGGGGGTCATAGCTCAGGGGGAAGTAATCCGGAGTGGTTTTTCCTGTGAACTTGCCGTAGGTGCTGGTGGTCTTGACCCAGGGGCCGTAAATGATATTGCCGTTTTCAGAGCTGCCGCTGTAGCCCTCTGTTACGGCCACATTCAAGGTTCCATCGCTGTTGTCTACGGTAAAATTGGTGTTGACCTCGTTGTAGTAGGTGGCCCAGTAGCCCTTGCTTGCCGTGTCAAAATTGATGAAGCCATAGGCGGGATTTTGATACCGTGCCTTTGCAGCAGCACTGTTGTCAAAGTCGAACAGGATGGTATCGGAGGCTTTTTCTCCGATGTAGATATAGTCCAAGGTGAGCTTGCCACCGGAGCTGCTCTTGATATTCTGGAAGCGCAAGCCGAAGCCGCAAAGGACATCTGCCGCCTTCAGCGTAGCGGAAGCGGGAATGGTCACGGTCACATATTCTCCGTCCGTAAAGGCATAGGTGCTGGACATATCCGTTGCGCCGGTGTAGGTGCCGTCCTTTGTATAATAGTATTCAAAATAGATCTTGGGCGTGGTGCCGGAGGGGATGGTACAACCGGTGAGTTTGAAACGCAGACGAACCTCCTCCACATTCTTGGGATTATAATTCAGGGGACGATGGGTGCCGGAGGTTTTGGAGGGGCCAACGCCGTCACCGTTGGTGATTTTCAGCCAGGGGCCGTAGGTCACATTTCCATTGGCTTCGGAGCCACTGTACTTGTCGGAAACATTCACTGTAAGCGTGCCTGCGCTGTGGTTGATAGTGTAATCCTGTGTGGTAGCGGTATAGCCTGTGTACCAGTAGCCCTTGTTCCATGTGCCGTTATCGGTTTGGTCAAAGTTACTGTATTTATAGGCAGGATCCATATAGCGATAATGGTCGTATGAGCTGTTTCCAAAGCCGAAGAACAGCCCTGTGCCCAAATGCTGTTGGTCGCCGCAGGAGCAGACACCGTTTTTGTAGCTGTGGGGCACAGTGATTTTCTCACTGCAGGAGGCGCAGGATACACTGTGGGTGCCGTCTTCATGGACGGTATAGCCCTTGTTGTAATTATGCTTACAGCTTTGGGCCACCAAAAGAAGGCAGGAGGTGACCACTCGCTCGCCTGTAGCATCGGAGGGGGAATTGCGGATGGTCAGGGCAGAGCCTCCATTATTGTAACGGGTGGCGAAGGTGGTGGAGCCACCGCCGTCTAAGTTGATGGCATTGACGCAGCCTGCGGCATACATGAGATCAGCCAGCTCCTGAACGGTGGTGCCTACGGAATAGGGTTCCTGTCTGCCATCGGTGGCAAAGATGAGTACCGTTCCGTCTGCCTTCAATCCGATGGCGGTACGGGGAGCCAGCTCTACATCGTTATTGGTCACCACAGCGCCGTTTCTGACAAGCCAATGGTAGCCGGCAACGGCTTCTGCCACATCTCCCATGGGGGTGCCGAAAGTACGGATGGCATAGCTTCCGTCTTTCAGAACGGCGAAATAGGGGGTAGCGCGCGTGCCGTAGGTCTGAATGACATTTCCTTCCATAGCCAGTTGCCCGCGGCAATGGTAGGTGTCCATGTTAAAGAAGTCTGCGTTGATGGCAAGATATACTGTTTCTCCCGTGGCGGCCTCGTAAGCGGCTGCTTGCTCTGTGGTTTTTGCGCCCTTGAGAGGGAGCTTGGAGGACAGGGTTTTTCTGCTTGCGGCGGTACTGCCGCTGGTGTAGTAGCCGGGATAGGAGGCTTTCAGGGTATATTTTGCGGAAGGGGGGATGGTCGCCATGTAGCCGGCGAACTGGGTGCCGTCTGCCTGATTCTTGAAATAAACCTGCGATTCGTTGATGCCGGATACGATGGGATTCACGGATTGAGACAGGAAGGTTTTGTCACTGTGGGAGGGCAGAACGGTACTTCCGCTTGTGCCGATGTAGATGTAGTCAATATAGATGATGCCGCTGGTGGCTTTGACATTGCGGAAGCGGAAGCCGAAGCCCTTCAACACATCTGCACTCGCCAGCTTGGAGCTGACGGGAATGGTTACGGTTTGATAGTAGCCGTTTTGGAATACGAAGGAGGCGGACATGTCGTTGGCATAGCTGTAGGTACCGCCCTTGGTGAAGTAATACTCAAACACGACCTTGGGAATCTGACCGCTGGGAACGGAACAGCCGCTCATTTTGAACTTGATGGTAACGAATTTCACGCTTTTAGGGTTGAAATTCAGGGGATAATAGGGGCGGCTGGCCTCGTTGTAGGAGGGGGCGGTACCGTAGGTGTTGGTCACTTTAATCCAGGGACCGTAGGTGCCGCTGGCATCTGCACCGTCTGTGACATTGACACGCAGGGTGCCGTTGGTGTTGGAAATGCTGTAGGCGGTTTTAGAGCCGTTGTAGCCCGTGGCCCAATAGCCATTACTTTCTTTGTCAAAGTTGTAGCCGCCGTAGGCAGAGGATTTGTAACGGGTCTGGGCATCGGCGTTGTTGCTGAAATCGAAGAGCAGATCCGTCGTTGTGTTCAGGCTGCCGCCAAAGGCGGAAGGAACTGCCTCTTCTTCCGTTGCACTCTTTGCGGCAATGGTGGGTAGCAGCGAGAATAGCATGAGCACTGCCAAAAGAGCGGAAATCAAACGGTATTTCATAGTTGTCATCCTTTCAAAATGTATTTCTACAACAATACTATCACGAATTGGAAGAAAGTACAAGCACCGATCCTCCCCATGCAGAATAAATTTTTGACCACAAATGTGGTTTTGAGACAGATGAAAACATATACCAAGGTGATGGAAAACGGTACATTTGTATCGTTATTTTTATATCAAAACCCTGAAAAAGCATAAAAAATTAAAAAAATTTCAAAAAAACACTTGCATTTTTATTCACTTGCTGTTATACTGAAAACAGAGGGAAATAGCTTCCTTCCGTCGATTCTTTTTGTTTTCAATTCTTCCTTTCTATCCCTTTTTCCACAGCATCTCGGGCGCAGCGCAGAGCTCTCCACTTTCTTTCCTAATCGTCTTTTCTCCTGTCCTGTACCTGTCGCTTTTTTCATGATGCGCTGCGCCCACCACCCTCAACATTCCCGCCCCGCCTCTTTTTTCAGAGGCGGGAGTTTTTTTGCGAAAAAAACTTGCAATTTTTACGGTTCCATGGTATGATGTATGCACTAAGGTAGGCTCAGCTACTCCACATACATAGCTGAAAACCGCCGAAAAAGGAGGAAATTCCGCAAGCTTGCGGTGCGGCAGAGTGGAGACCTGTCGTAATGTGTACGCTGACGCGACACGAGGTATGCCCATGCGGAGGCAGGCATATCAAAGCTTTTACCTATGGCCAGTTTATTGCTCAGAAACATCAAGAAGATCTACCCCAACACCGAAAAGCCCAAGAAGCGCAAGAAGGGCATGCCCGAGGAGAAGAAGGACAATCGTCAGATCACCGAAGAAGGCGTTGTCGCCGTTCAGGAATTCAACCTGGACATCGCCGACCGTGAATTTATTGTTCTTGTCGGTCCCTCCGGCTGTGGTAAGTCCACCACCCTGCGTATGATCGCCGGTCTGGAAGTCATCACTGACGGCGAGCTGTACATCGGCGACAAGCTGGTGAACGATGTTGCCCCCAAGGACCGTGATATCGCCATGGTCTTCCAGAACTATGCTCTGTATCCCCACATGACCGTGTATGAAAACATGGCATTCTCCCTGAAGCTGAAGAAGCTGCCCAAGCAGGAGATCCATGACAAGGTTATGGAAGCTGCTGAGATTCTGGGCATCACCGAATATTTGCAGAGAAAGCCCAAGGCTCTGTCCGGCGGTCAGCGTCAGCGTGTTGCCATCGGCCGTGCTATCGTTCGTGACCCCGCCGTTCTGCTGATGGACGAGCCTCTGTCCAACCTGGACGCCAAGCTGCGTAATCAGATGCGTGCAGAGATCATCAAGCTGCGTCAGCGCATCAATACCACCTTTATCTATGTTACCCACGACCAGACCGAGGCTATGACCTTGGGCGATCGTATCGTTATTATGCGTGACGGCTTCATCCAGCAGATCGGCACGCCTCAGGAAGTCTTTGATCATCCCCTGAACCTGTTCGTTGCAGGCTTCATTGGCACGCCTCAGATGAACATTTTCGAGAACTGCAAGCTGGTCAAGGAAAACGGAAAGTACGCCGTGGAGATGCTGGGCCGCAAGCTGGTTCTCAGCGAGAAGCAGCAGGAAGCTCTCAAGGGCAGAGATGTGCCTGAGATGACCATTACTGTCGGTGTCCGTCCCGTTCATGTTAAACTGGACGACAAGGGCTTCGATGCAAAGGTCGATGTGTCCGAGATGATGGGCAGCGAGATGCACCTGCACTTCAATGTGGGTGGCAAGGATATCATCGCTGTTATCCCCACCGTCGGCTTGGATATGAACAAGACCAAGATCGGCAGCGCTGTCCGCTTCGGCTTTGATACCGAGCTGATGCACCTGTTCGATCCCAAGACCGAGAGCAACCTTATCTAATATGTTCCATAATAATGGGCTCAGGCTTAACGCCTGAGCCCATTGACACATTAGGTTTTTTTTGCGTTTTCTGTGTCGCGATTTCGCTCAATGCGATGAAAGCTGCACAAGAATTAGTATGAACGACAGAGAGGGCGTAGAACCGACATGGTACAAATTCGGTGGTGTCTGCAAAAAAGAATAAAGAATAGAGAATAAAGAGGCTCCCTCCCGAGGTTCGGGGAGGGAGCCATTATTTTATTTCTGCTCGTTATCGATCATATCCTGGGTGATTTCGGATTCGGGCCATGCGTGAACATCATATTCACGGTACATATCCAAACCGGAGCCGGCAGGAATGAGCTTACCGATAATGACATTCTCCTTCAAGCCGACCAGATTATCGACCTTGCCCTTGATGGCGGCTTCCGTCAGAACCTTGGTGGTTTCCTGGAAGGAAGCGGCGGAGAGGAAGGACTCGGTGGCAAGAGAAGCCTTGGTGATACCCATAAGCATCAGGCTGTTGGTGGCAAGCTGCAAATCGGTTTCGCCTGCGTCGATGCGCTCTTGCACGGCGCGGTTGGCAGCTTCGTACTCATAGACATCGACCACAGTGCCGCTGAGCAGGGTGGTGTCGCCGGGATCTTCCACGCGCACCTTGCGCATCATCTGACGGATGATGACCTCGATGTGCTTATCGTTGATGTCAACGCCTTGTTGACGGTACACAGCCAAAACGCCCTGCGTCAGATAGTTCTGCACGGCCTCCACGCCGGAGATACGCAGAACATCGTGGGGATTCAGTGCGCCATCGGTGATGGGCTCGCCCTTGCGGACGGTGGCACCGTGCTGCACCTTCAGACCTACGGAGTAGGGAACCTGATAGAGCTTGACTGCGCCATCGGCAGCGGTAACGGTGGTATCCCGCAGTGCGCTCTTGTGGCTCTCGTCCACGGCAACCTCGCCG
>JAZOAV010000010.1:0-6539 GCA_045595645.1 Faecousia sp. | reverse complement strand
CGTCCCGCTTGTAGAAACTACCAAATTTGTGCAAATTGGGTTGTGCGTACCGTCTGCCGCTTCGCGGTTCCGGACGATGTGGGCATCGTCCCCTACGGCGTAGTACGGATTATTTGGTGAAATAGGCCTTTGCGCTGTCGGAGTAGGCGAACAGGGCGCGGGTCAGGGGTTCGAGGGCTGTGCCGCCTGTTTTGGAGGCATAGCTCTCTGCGCTGTAACGGAGGGTTTCGCTGAGTTGGGTATTGCCCTCGTAGATGGCAACATCCACAACGGTGCGAAGCTCGGAGGCCAGCAAGCCGTAGAAGGTGAAGCTGTAGTAGCCGTTTGCGGCATTGTAGGCTTCTGCACCTGTCAGGGTGACAGTCTTGGTTTCACCATTACTGCCCTGATAAGTGACCTTCATGGAGAGATTTGCAACATCGCCGTAGCTCTTGGCATTGAATACAAACTTCATACCCACCTTAGAGCCAAGGTCAAGGGTCTTGCCCACCCAAGTGATGGTGGCATTTTCCAAATCGCCTAAATAGCTGTCCGTTGCCGTAAAGGTCAGGGCGTTGGTGTTGCTGAGATAGCTTCTGTGGGCGGCGGTCATGGCGGCATCGACCAAAGCATCGGTGCGATATTTCTTGTAGCTCTGCGCCTCTGCGCCATAGCGGAGTAGGTCTGCACACAGGCTCAGCATCTTGGTATTGGTGGTGCTGTTCAGCATACCGTACGCATAGGTTGCAACACTGTAGCTGTCCGTCTCGGAGATATAGGCTTGCGTGCCCTTGGTCATGTGCAACACGGCCTCTACCATGTCGCCCAAACGAACTGCCGTAATGCCTGTGAGGGTGAAATAGTAGTAGCTCCCATTCACAACGGGCTGAATTTGCACGGTGCTTGTACCAATTTGGGCGTTGCCCTCGTATTCGGGCAGAATGCACTCCAAATAGTAGCTGTCGTAGCGGCTCAGAGCAGACACAGGCACAGCAAAAGTGATGGAAATGTCGCTTGCCAAGTCCAAGGTATGGTAAATCTTGATGTCCTCGTCTACGGTCAGTTCCTTGTCGCCGCAGAAACAAGCACCATTTTCAAACGCATGGTTTTCTGTGAAAGTGCTGTCGCAACGGGAGCAAACTGCCGTGTGCGTGCCGTCCCCATTACTGACATAGCTGAGGCTGTGAGCTTCGGAGGTAAACTGAGCGGTAAGGGTGGTATCGGCGGTGATATTGGTCAGAGCCTTGTCCCAACCCTTGAAGATATAGTGATAGGCTTCATCGGGGCTCTTGGTGGGAGTTTCGCCGGTATAGACAGCCGTTTCTCCGTGATGGAGGGTCAGGCTTTGGAGCAATTTTCCGTCCCCATCCTGGAATTGAACCTCGTATTGGGGCGTAGGCAATCCTTCCTTGTCACCGATATAAATGTAGTCGATGGTGACCTTGCCTGTGCCACTTCCATCATCTGCCACATCCGACAGAGTAATACGGATGCTGTTGATGACCTCCGCTGCGGTGAATCCGGAAGGAACGGCAAAGGTCTTGACCACATAGGTGTCGGCATCCAAAAGGCTTGCATCAATGGCCACCTTGCTGTGATCGTTGGTAACCGTGCCGCTGTCATCTTTTATATAGTATAGGCGCAGATCGGGCTTGCTTCCCGTACAGTTTTGGAATTTCAGACGCATTTGTACCAAATCTGCCACCCCGGGGAAATAGGTCAGAGGCATGGTTCCCAGAGAATTGACGCCTGTTGTGGTCTGGAAGTAAGGCCCGTTGCTGCCCTCGGGGATGGTGAAGGACAGGCTGCCGTCTTCGTTATCCAAAACAGGGACATTGGCGCGAATGGCGTTGACACCCCAGCAGCCTGTGTCAAAGTTGTGGCCGCCATAGGTTTTCATGCTGTAGCGTTCCTGTGCCTCCGCGCTGTTGTCGAAGCCGAAAAACAGCTTGTTTTGCAGGGGCAGGTGCTCTCTGGAGCCAACATAGAAATAGTCAAAAATGATTTGCGATTCCCCGCTGCCATCATCCACCACATTGCTTACGGTAAAGCGCAGGGAATTGATACAACGGGCATTGGCGAACACCTCCGACACAGGGAATTCCACCACCGTATAGTTTCCCGACAGAACCGCTTCCGCATCCAAGGTGCCGTAGGAATACTCATTGAGAACATCCCCCATGTCGTCGCGGATGTAGTGAAGGGTCACCATGGGCTTCTCGGAAGTGGGGGTGCAATGCTCGAATCGCAGGCGAAGCTGTACCGTGTCCCCCTTCTTGGGGATATAATACAGGGGTTCTGCCATAAGACCCCTTCCAAAGTCTGAGGTCTGCACATAGCTGAAGGAATTTTCGGGCTTGATGCTCAGGGACAGAGTTCCTTCCTCGTTGTTCAGGACGGGCAAACCGTTGCGGTTTCCGTTCACGCCCCAGCACTCTAAGTCGAAGGGATAGCCGCCGTAGGCTTCCTGTGCATAGCGTTCCTCATCGGCGGTCTTGTTGCCGAAGTCGAAGTAGAGATATTCTGCGGGCTTGGCGGTGGCAGAGGGGGCAAGCTCCGCAGGGCCCATATAAATATAGTCGATCTCGTAGCTCGCCGTCACGCCGGCTTCGGATACCAGGTGGAGCATATCCACCCGCAGGCGGTCAATGGTGCTGCCCATATACTTGCCGTTTGACAGGAAGGGAAGCTGAATGGTGGCATAGCGGCCGGTGGCATGCTCCAAGGTCAGATTTTTGCAGGAATAGGACTCGGAATAGCTTGCAGTGTTCCGATCTAAGAAGAACACCTGCACGCCGGCGGCACTTCCCTCCGTAAGGGTGGTTTTCATCCGCAGCTCGATGATGTCTCCGTCTGTGATTTCGTAGCCTAAAGATTCCGCAGAGGTATTCATGCGGATATTGGGGTCTCCGCCGGAAATGGTGCCGGAGAGAACGCCCCTGCTGACCTCGGCGGTGGCTCTCAGGCCGTCCCAATGGGAGCTTTGAGCTGCCATGCTGTCCTGCGTGAAGTCCAAAAGCACATAACGGGCTTTGACCACAACCGTGCCGTCCTCGGCTTGGCTAAAGGCGATGGGCACATCGTTCAGAAGAACCTTTGTCACCGTCTGCCCCGAGAAATTCAGCACAAAGCGCATACCCTGCGCCTTGGTATCCTGCGTGTACAGGGACAGGACACCGTTTTCCAAGACCGCTGAAATGTCCTCTATGGCTTCTGATGCCTGCAAGATGGGGCTTCCGTTTTTTGTAAGGCTGCTGCCTTGGGACAGGGAGGCAAAGAAAATCTGTCCCTGTACATTCACTGCCGCCATCGCCGTGCTTGCATTGGTGCCGTAGCTGCCGAAGCCTCTCTCAGAGGGGCTGTCCTCAAAGGAGTGGTAGTGAACCAAGCCCGAAAGCTGGGGCTTGCTGCTGTCGGAAATAGAAACCTCCATCGCCAGAGCCTGTGCATCCGAGGTATTTGCCATGGCGATTTTCTTGGGCTGAACGGTGGCGGCAGCTCCGCTTGCTACAGGATAAAGGATGGTCTGATAGGTCACAGTGCCCGCCTTGCTCTGCTTGTACTCAAAATACTTGGTGGGAGCGGCGGGAGATGTGGCATCATAGCCTGTTTGCAGGCTTGCGCGGATGCCGTTTGTGTCTGCCTGAGCAATGATCAGATTGGGGCCTGTGCTGTAGGCGGTGGTACCTGTCAAATAGGCATCGGCAGAAATGCTGTTGTTGGCAAAGGGAGCGCAGTGCCAGTTTTGGGTGTAGCTGTGCACAGCGGTATCCTGCGGCTCAACCTTGTCTGTTACCACTAAAATGCTGCCCAGCTCCTTCAGGAAGGACACATCTCTGCTGTGATTGAAGGTGGTGCTGTGGTAGGCCGTTGTAGTCTTGGTTCCCTCCACCTTCAAAGTCGCCATATCCTTATTGCTTGCGGTAGACCAGGAAGTAATGGTGGAAACCGCAGGATTTCCTGTAATTTCTATGGCCCCCTTGTCGTCTCCCTGGGAGACCATCGTTCCCAAGGTTTGGGCAAGGCCGTCCACCTCAATGGTATTGTGGGAACGGGTGGTGCTGCGCTGGAAGGGGAAATGCAGATGGGCACCGTCGTAAGAGGTCATGCCCGTGTCCGTCAGCAGGCTCCGTCCTTGGTAATACAGAAGCAGAGCCAGCGCGTCTCTGTGGCTGTGGCTGCCGGCGCACTTGGCGTTCATAAAAATCATGGAATCCGCGCCGGTCCAGCCTGTGCGATCGGTGACGACCTTGATACCGTCATATTGGGCGGTGTTTTTGAGAGGAATGCCATTGCTGCGGTTCTGATAATTGCGTAAATACCCGGCAAGTTCCGTTTGCAGCTCCTTGGTGTTCAGGGAAGCAAGGGTCGTATTGGTCGCTGCGATACCCGTGGAGGGGCCACCCTCTCCCCAGAAGGGCATTTTGCCGTTGGGGAGGGTACAATCAATGAGATATTTGGTGAGCTGCATCATTTTTTGGCTGAACATGGCAGCGTTATCGGAGGTGTCCCCGAACTGATTCATAATATCCTTCAGGGTGGCGCACCAGGAAATCACAGAACCGGGGTAGCCAAAGGTGACCTCGTTGTAGCTGCCATCTTCTTTGATGATACCGCCCATTACTACGCCCAAACGGGCATCATAGACCGATCTCCATGCAGAGGAATCGGCAAATTCAGGGAAGTAGCACAGGGCACTGTAGAAGCCTGTCAGGTGCCACAGACCCCAGTTGGTGTAGGGCAGGTTGCTCTTGGGGTTGGCAGTTGCACCGTCAAAGACATTGTAAGCACCGTTATACTGGGCTGTGGTGTCGTCATAGACCCAAGACAGAATCAGAATATTTTCGTCAGGGGTCAGCTCGTTGACCAAATATTTATATATGTAGGGGAATTCGATCAGACGGTTGGCTGGCTCCAAGGCTCTGTTTGCAGGGGTGTTTTCTCCCGCGTCCTTCACAAAGTCCAAAACTAACTCCTTGGCTTTTGCCATATAGCTCTTGCGGAGGGCTTCGTCCTCTGTTTGGTTTGCCATGAGCACAAGGCTGCGCACCTCATAAAAGCGGGTGTTGTAGTTCAGCCATTCCGAGGGCGTTCCGGCAGGCTTTTTCCAATCGAAGCCACCGGAAAGGCCATTGTAGGAATAGTGGCTGATGGCGCGTCCGCTGACGAGGCTGTCCCAGGTCAGGCTGTCTTCCGACCAGTTGGTGCAGTAGGACTGGAAGGCACACAAATACAGGGAATCCTCCACCAACACCTTGTCTGCATTGCCCGGGGAACGCTTGCAGTACACGGTCAGCTTGGCAGTGCGGGCATTGGAAGGGATTTGAGAAGCATCAAAGCGAAGATAGCAGCGCATGGTGGCAGAGGAATAGGGAAGCCCCTTGGCAGTATCGGGCCAGTGCTTCGCATAAATCGTGGTGGCAGAGCCGTAGTTGGCACTTAAATCCTTGCCCGGGCGGACACAGGTGTCCTCTGTTGCCGTCAGAGTTTTCAGCAGAACGCCGTTGGCACCGTAAAGAGCCAGCTCCGGCGGCGTACTGCTTTCGCTGGTGGCAATGGCGACACCGTCCACCGTGGCATAGATTTGGTCTAAGATGTAAATGCCGTTGAGGTTGGAGGATAAATCCAGCGTATAGGGGGCATAGCTTGTGGAGGTAACCTCCACGCCGTCGATGTAGTCCTCCGAGAAGCACCACACATCATTCATAGCCATAAACACACGCTTTTCCGATGTGCCGCTAAAGGGTTTTGCATCGTAAGATGCAAAGGTCTGCTGATAATAGCTGAGCAATTCTTTTTTGGCAGAGCTGTAGTCCTTCTTGGCTACGGCGGCCTTTACCTTTTCCAAGCCGCTTCGGTTCAGGTTCAGCTTGGCAAAGAAGTCCGCATCCGTTGCAATGCTCACAGCCCCATGAACCATAGGCGGCAAGGTGAGCAGCAGGGCAAGAAGCAGTGCCAAAATACGGCGGAAGAATGTTTTTTTGACAGAATTCATAAGCATTTCCTTTCATAACAGATTCAAAAATGCGTATCGTCTTAATTCAGCATCACAGTTTTAGCAGGGACTGCCGAATTGGATCGTCCCCTTTACAGGCAATGCTGTCAACTGAATGGAATCAGACAGGTTTTCCATTGCCATAAGGGAGTGGAAGATGCCTTATAAAACGAAACATATGGCTTATTCTTGACATCGATTTAAACTGTAGAACTTTAAATCGATGTCTTAAAAACAAGCGTTGCGCATCATTTTTGTAATGCACCCGTAGCGCGCGGGTTCCTACACGCGCTTGCAGGCAGCTCGAGTTGCCCCTCTTCAAAAGCAATGCAGTCAACTGAATGGACAGACTGTCAAAAAACTTTGTAGGGGAGGTCCACGAACCTCCCCTGTAGTTCAAAAGTTTCGTTTTTCTGTTAATTTTCGGCGAATACGCAACATTTATGTGAGGGCGATTCGTGAATCGCCCCTACGATACAGGTTCTTTGACACGCTCAACTGAATGGAATCAGACAGGTTTTGCATTGCCATAAGGAAGTGGGAGAAGCCTTATAATGCGAAACAC
>JAZOAV010000009.1:0-5121 GCA_045595645.1 Faecousia sp. | reverse complement strand
GTATGCGTACAAACAAAGAAAGCGTGTTTGCCTTTGAGAAAGCGGGAAGCAAAATTATATCCGATTTGGTTTGCTTCCTCCGGCGTAACTTCACCGGGTTTGAAAGATTGGCGCACTTGATAAACGAGCACATCGTTCTTTTCTTCTTTTCCGGTAAAGTGTTTGTACTGCCTTTTTGATAATAACACCTCTGCTGCGAAGGAGTGAGGATCGCAGGCATAGGCGGAAGTTAATTCTCCGTCATTTGTCTTTTCGGGATTTAGGCCGTAATCGGTTCGGTCAGAAATAGACTGAGCAAGTGTTTTGCCTTTGGTAATGTGCATAGGAATTATGCGAGTTGTTGCTATAGTCGTTCACCTCCCTCTATGTAAAAGACGGACGCAGCCGAAGCCGCGCCCATCTCATTTTTTAATTCTGCCCAACTTGGACAGAATTTCTTTTATCCGTAAACAGTGTCTTGAATGAAGTAGCGGAATCTCTGCATCTGACCGATCATCCAAGCAGCGACCATCGGCAACCCGACAGGGCTGACAAGGAACGCAATTACCAAAACGATGATGCCGTTGGTAACGCTGACGAGAAGAAGAACGGCAAGGCCGAGGATGCCGAGAATTGTGCTCACAATGCCAAATACCCAAGCAGACATTCGGAGGGACAGCGCACACAGCCAAATGAAACCTGCAAGGACTGCGATGATGGGAGCAAATAATACTTTCAAAATGAACTTCATAGCTTAGCCCTCCTTTTCTGTTTTAATTGTACTTTAGACTGAAAACTCAAGCAAGGATGCTGATTTGTATTACGGAATAGAGGCCAACTTTTCAAGAACAGCGTTGATAGCAACCCACTGCCTATCCAGAGCCTCTTTGACTTCGCGAACATCGACATCATACACGCGACCAGTGGAATTGACTCGCTTAGTGATCTGGTTGATGTTGTTTCCTTCACGACGAAATACAGAAACCGCATCGCGAAGTTCCGGCAGTTCCAACTTCACAACATAGCCATCGATGGCCATTTTGCGCAGATACGCCCCCATGTTTATGGTGCCCATCTGTTCCATTCGTTTGTTGATCATAGACCGTTCTTCGTGTGTGCAACGGAAATTAACTTGAACGGGTCGATTGCGATTTGCCATTAAAGTACAGCCTCCTTCTTCGGTGATGTTGCAGATTTAGGTGGATTCTCCGCTTGTACCTCTTTCAGTTTTTTCAGCACAGACGGCTTTCGTTCTTTCATCAACTCGACCTCTTTGCGAACTTGGTTCACAAACAGATCAACCAGACCGGGGTGAGCATTGCCGACAACAAAGCGCCGGTAGGATGCGCTGTTCCATGCGGTCTTGTCCTGCGGAATTTCAATTCCTTTGGCCCACTGCTTGTTGGAGCTTGAGATGCGACCATCCCAATCCTTGTCCTGCACAGTAGCAGCAAGTACATAGCAGGTCCGCTCCGTGCCGAAGCGTTTCAGAACATTTTGAACACCGATGGGATCAAGTCGGTTGTCGCGGTAATGATCGTGGATTGCATCCTCGATTGCAGTTCTGCACATGATGTTTGCCTGCATAGAAGCTCTGTACTGATCTCGTTCGCCATGCTCCTCGGCATGAGCGGCGGTTTTGTTGTACACCGGCAGATTACGCAGAGCTTCGGCCTGTGCTTGGATGATATCGTTTGCCCTGCTTTCAATGCAGTCGCGAATCGTATCCATGTGATCTCCCTCGATTTTTTCAAACGCTTGGAATATCTCATCCAGAGGCGCAGGAGAAGATAACAGCGCCTTGGCCTGTTCATCGGAAACATCGTGGTACTCCATAGCGAGGACGATATCTTCACGGATGGTATATTCGTATGCGTGGTTGAGGATTTCTTCGGGCGGCTGCGTGAGCAGCCACCCTTTGAATTTTTCCTGTTCGGCAAAGAGTTTTTCGTAAAGCTTCGTGTTCAGAGCTTCGTTGTCCATCAGCGTTCCTCCTTAACATGAGGTTTCTTGACTCCTGTGGAGGATTCCATGCCTTTCATATCGTTGAGCTTCTGCAGGACAGACGGCTTCTTGGCCATGGGCTTTTCTTCCTCCATCGGCAGCACGATCAGCTTGCCGTTGATCCGCATGAACATTTCGGGGGTGTCGAACTTTTCCTTGAACTGCTTCATGTGTTCGGGAGTGAGAGAGGTAAAGTCATGTTCTCCCAAGCCGACAATGAGAAATGTCCCGGCAACAGCATCGTAGATATGCCCGTCTTCATCACGGAGC
Source organism: Faecousia sp. (assembly GCA_045595645.1). GTDB lineage: Bacteria > Bacillota > Clostridia > Oscillospirales > Oscillospiraceae > JAZOXB01. The sequence continues at coordinate 2,868 of JAZOAV010000009.1, read as the reverse complement.
ACCCTGTTCAGTTGGCTTCCTTTCAGTTTCGCTTCTTCATCGCAGATGATGGCTACCGGCTCCTCGTAAGGGTAGACGGCTTGAATATAGCCGCCTACCTCTTTCTGCAACGATGCCAGCTCGGAAGAGATTTCTTTCGGGTAGGGTTTCTTCTCAGGCTCTACGACGAGCACATTGATCTTTTCATTATCCATGGTCAGCGTACCTCCTCAATAGATTTCTTGGGTTCTGTGCGGATCTGAGTACCGTAGGAATGGAGCTTCTGCAATACAGAAGGCTTTGCGGATTTGGCAATCTCAGCTCTCGGTGGAGCTTCTTCTGCCAACGCTTCAAGCGGCGTCTTGTCATCGATGTTCAATTCGATATTCAACTCTGCCAATCTTGCGGACTTAGTTCGCAGCTCTGCTTCCTGCGGGAACGGCTTGCCAAGCTCTGCCTTTGCAGTTTCCATCTGCGCATACAGGCTGTCGAGCTTTCCTTGGACTGCAGTGAGACGATCAGCCATGCCGTTCAGGGCATTGTCAATTCTCGTCAAGTTGCCGCGTGGGTCTTTGCCCAGCGTTACACGATGGGTCATCTGGCCTTTGAGCGTCAGAACATAGTCACGCCCGAAGTCCTCCAAAGTAAGCGACATCTGGAAGCCCCGGTAGCTGCCAATCTGCACCGGCTCCAAGCCCTTGACTTCCTTGAAAGCGTCCATAAGTGCGGCACCGGCGTTTTCCTTATCGGTCAGCACATCGCCGCGAACGGTCATACCGGCAAAGCCATCAACAGGGTGTGGATGCTCCGCAAGAGTTTTCATGTCGGCCTCAAAGCCAGCGATAAAGCCCTTGTTCTGTTCGATCTGCTCCGGGAAGTAGCGCAGAAGGTTGTCCTCCAAGCGATACTGCTGACTCTGATGATTGGCTTTCATCAGCTTCAACCGAGCCACATCAACATCCAAGTCCATCTTCTCCTTAATGCGTTCGTCACCGGCACAGAGCGCCTTGATCTCCGCATAGGACAATGCGGTTTCGTCGATATCGTCGCAGGACCGCACCGGAGATTTGGAGGTCATGATCTGCGAAATAAACTTCTGTTTGTTCTCAAGGGTCTGCCACAGATAGGCATCGAAGGTGGCCTCCGTCACATAGCGGTAAATATGAACTTCGGGGTTCATATTACCTTGACGGATGATACGACCGGAGCGCTGTTCCAAGTCGCCCGGTCTCCACGGCGCATCGAGGTCATGGAGCGCGATAAGCCTGTCCTGGACATTCATACCGGCACCCATTTTGAAGGTCGAACCCATGAGCACTCGCACCTGTCCGGAACGGACTTTGGAGAAGAGTTCCTTCTTACGGGCTTCGGTATTGGCTTCGTGGATAAAGGCGATTTGTTCCCGTGGGATGCCTCTGGCAACGAGTTTTTCACGGATGTCATCGTACACGGTAAAACCGACCTCTTCCTCAACGCCGTCTTTCTCTGCAAGCATTTCAAGAGCGCGGATCTCCGGACTGTCGAGGTTGCCTGCAGGTGCTTTGGCTGCTCTCTTGGAACCTGTGTTTTTCGGAGTGGAAAGATCGCAGAAGACAAGCTGCGTCAGCTTGTTCTCGTGACCCTCTTCCCAAATGCGGTGAATGTTGTCCACGCACATGTTGACCTTACTGGTCGGCTCGTCGGGCAGGTTTGGGTTAATGATACGCTGATCCAAGCCAAGCTTGCGTCCATCCGAGGTGATCTTCAGCATGTTATCGACCGAAGCATCCACAATACCGGCATGAACTTTGGCAGCGCGTTCGGACAGTTCCTGCACCATGGCCTGCTGAATTTCAGTAGGCTGTGCTACTTCGTTGTGATAGATCGGGGTCGGTGTAGGCAAGTTGAGCTGATCGGCGGTTTTAATGTCTGCCGCTTCTTTGAACAGGTTCATGAGTTCGGGCAGATTAAAGAACTTCGCAAAGCGGGTTCTCGCACGGTAGCCCGTACCCTCCGGTGCAAGCTCAATGGCAGTTGTGGTCTCTCCGAAAGTGGAGGCCCAACAGTCGAAGTGCGCCAAGCCCTTGTTGCGGATAGTGTCATGCTGCAGATAACGCATCATCGTGTACAGCTCCGTCATGGAGTTGCTGACGGGGGTTCCGGTGGCAAACACAACACCACGGCTGTCGGTCAGCTCGTCGATATAGCGGCACTTCAAGAGCATATCAGAGGATTTCTGCGCATCGCTGGTGGAAAGTCCTGCGACATTCCTCATCTTGGTGTAGAGGAAGAGGTTCTTGAAACTGTGCGCTTCGTCAACATAGAGCCGGTCAACGCCGAGCTGCTCAAAGGTGATAACATCATCCTTGCGTGTGGTGTCCTGCAGCTTCTTCAAGCGGGTCTCCAAGCCCTTCTTCGTGCGCTCAAGAGACTTGATCGTAAAGCGTTCAGCGCGGCTTGCTTTCATTTCTGCGATGCCGTCCTCGATCTCTGCGATCTGCTCCTGCAGAAGTCGTTCCTGCCGCTCCTGCGACACGGGGATTCTCTCGAACTGGCTGTGCCCGATGATGATTGCATCATAGTCGCCGGTTGCGATTCTGCCGCAGAACTTCTTGCGATTTCTCGGCTCAAAATCCTTTTTGGTTGCGGCAAGGATATTTGCGGAGGGATACAACCGAAGAAACTCACTTGCCCACTGCTCGGTCAAGTGGTTCGGGACAACAAAAAGCGGCTTCTGGCACAAGCCGAGTCGCTTGCTTTCCATAGCCGCTGCAACCATTTCAAAAGTTTTGCCCGCACCAACTTCGTGTGCAAGGAGCGTATTGCCGCCGTAGAGGATGTGGGCAACCGCGTTTTTCTGATGCTCACGGAGCTTTATTTCGGGGTTCATACCGCTGAATACGATATGGG
>JAZOAV010000008.1:0-13172 GCA_045595645.1 Faecousia sp. | reverse complement strand
CATCCTTGACGCGCTCCGCGCAAGCGGCAGACAGCATAAAGTGCCGAATTTGTACGCATTTGGTAGTTCCCGCAAGGCGCGTCAAGGATGCCGCGCGCTACGAGCAAATACGACGGCGCAACACCGCGACAAATCGGAATTTGGCGAACTGTTTTCTAACTACGAGAGCAAAGGTAGGCTTGCAAGATTTCTTCTACATCATCTTCGTTAGGTGTATATCCTTCAAACATCTCATTGCAAATCCACGCATAGTAATCCGTGATTGCCTCAATGAAGGAGGTCAGTATCTCTTCTATAGTGCTATGTTCTGTTCGTACGGGCAGGCGTATTTGAGGAATATCCTCTGCATTATCAAAAACAGGATAGGAGGAAAAATCAGCCCAATAAAACAAATATCCTACTCGTTTACCGCTCCGACTAATCAGATAATGATTATATTCGAAATCAACCCACAAAGTAATAGGAATACGATAGTTAGTTTCCACCCAAGTTGCAAAAGAACGAAGTTCCTGTTCAACTTCTACCGGAATTCTCTTGTCGAAGCCGATAATAAATTTGGGCAAGATGTTTTCAGAAACTTCCAGTTCCACGGACTGAGCTTTTTTCCAAATACTATTTTCAATCACAAGAATCACCTCGTTGTCAAATTTCAATTTGGGTTATTAAGCACACTTATTCTATCACAGATTCCCTATCTACGCAAAAACAATCCCGACGGAAATTCCGTCGGGATTAGTACAGTTTCAAACTATTAGACAAATTGGTATCTTATTTTGGCTAATTGCAAATCAATCGTGTCATAGATTGTGATTGTGCCACTGAAATAAGGAGAAGCGCGGGCAAAGATTCATTGCGTAAAAATGAAGGCTCCGTCCTGAAGCCTTCATTCTCTGATGGTATTATTTTGCATCCAGATATTTCTTAATCTCATGAAGAAATGTCTTAGCATTTACAATCTGTTCAAGAACCTCTGCTTTGGAAATAACAAAGAAATCGTCGTAGTCGCTGTCCTGACGAATGCTGAACAGGACAGAGATAATAGATGAAAGTTGTGTGCTAAAGATTCCTGTTTTGATATAGAGTCTGCGGAACTCAGATATGATTCCACTGTGGTGTTTCATATCAATCCCATCGAAGGCCAACACCGAACGCATGGCATGGAAAATAGCGTAATAAGATCGATTCGCCGCACTTTTATAATTCTCCGCATCAAGGAGAAGCTGTGCTGCCTGTAAACATTCTTCCGCATGGAGGTATCTAGCATTGGAAAGATTTTTCTTTTCATCAAGATACATAACGAATTCCCTCCTCAAGAATGTTCTTGTAATATGGTAGCACCTCCAAGTACCGGATAAACTGTGCATAGGGTTTTACCGCAACCGAAACGGTAATATCGTGTTTCAAACTCAGCTCACTGGTAACAATCGCAATACTGTTGCGAAGGGTAGATATTGCATCTGCTTCTAAATCTACAGTCAACAGAATGTCAATGTCAGATTCCGAATGATAGTCCCCTCTGGCATAAGAACCGTACAAATACGCATCTCTTATGACATTGCCAAAAATCGGATTGCAAAACGCATAGACTTCGCCTAAAATGGCAATCGCTTGACTTTGATTGCACATACTATCCCACGGTTACGAATGTATTTCTACCTGTATTATACTCAGATTTCACTCATAAGTCAATGCGAATCAATGAATATCATTTATAAAATCCCGACGGAATTTCCGTCGGGATTGCACGGTATTAGAGATCGCAGTTATTGACGGTACGAGGGAACGGAATGACATCGCGAATATTCGCCATGCCGGTAAGGTACATCACACAACGCTCAAAGCCCAAGCCGAAGCCTGCGTGACGGGCAGAACCGTACTTCCGCAGATCCAAATAGAAATCGTAGTCCTCAGGCTTCAGGTTCATTTCCTTCATGCGGTTCAGGAGAACATCGTAGTTGTCCTCACGCTGGCTGCCGCCGATGATCTCACCGATGCCGGGTACCAGGCAGTCCATTGCCGCTACGGTCTTTCCATCGGGGTTCAGCTTCATATAGAAAGCCTTGATATCCTTGGGATAGTCGGTGACAAACACAGGCCGCTTGAACAGAACCTCGGTGAGGTAACGCTCATGCTCCGTCTGCAAATCACTGCCCCAGTGTACGGGGAATTCAAACTGGTCGTTGTGCTTCTCCAACAGCTCGATGGCCTCGGTGTAGGTGATGTGACCAAAGTCAGAGGTCATAACATGGTTCAAACGAGCAAGCAGCTCCTTATCCACAAAGGAGTTAAAGAAGTTCATCTCCTCGGGCGCATTCTCCAGCACATAGGAAATGACATACTTAATCATGTCCTCAGCCAAACGCATATCATCAGACAGATCTGCAAATGCAATTTCCGGCTCGATCATCCAGAACTCTGCCGCATGGCGGGTGGTGTTGGAGTTTTCTGCACGGAAGGTGGGGCCGAAGGTATAAATATTACGGAAGGCCATGGCATAGGTCTCGCCGTTGAGCTGTCCGGAAACGGTCAGGTTGGTAGGCTTATTGAAGAAATCCTTGCTGAAATCCACCTTGCCGTCCTCAGTGCGGGGAGGGTTGTTCAGATCCAGAGTCGTGACCTGGAACATTTCACCGGCACCCTCACAGTCAGATCCGGTAATAAGGGGGGTGTGCACATAGACAAAGCCCCGCTCCTGGAAGAACTTGTGAATGGCAAAAGCCGCCAGGGAACGCACGCGGAACACAGCCTGGAAGGTATTGGTACGGGGGCGCAGATGGGTCATGCCACGGAGGAACTCCAAGGTATGACGCTTCTTCTGCATGGGATAATCACCGGTGGAAGGACCTTCTACCGTAACTTCCTCCGCTTGCAGCTCAAAGGGCTGCTTGGCATCAGGAGTTTCAATCAAGGTGCCGCGGACAATGAGGGCCGCGCCCACATTGGTCTTGGAAATTTCGGCAAAATTCTCCATCGTATCGTGATAAACCACCTGCAGGGGATTGAAATAGGTACCGTCGGACAGCACGATGAAGCCGAAGGCCTTGGACGCACGAATCGAACGCACCCAGCCGCCCACTTCAATGGTCTTGCCCACATAATCGGCAGTATGTTTGAATAAATCTCGGATGGTAATGAGTTCCATACGATTTTCCTCTCTTTCCGGGCAACTCCCTGAATTTTCTGTATATTATACTCTATGTATTCCCAATTTACAAGAAAAATTTACATTTATTTTACACTGGTTTTTCCTGCCAGCACATTTTGATAATCCTCCAGGTTCCGCTTGAGCAGTTCGGGGGTATCCAGCTCGTAGGGGCAGTGGGCCTTGCACTGACCGCAGTTGAGACAGTTGTTGATTTTATCCATCTTTTTCTGCCAAGCCTCTGTCAGCCAATCTTCGGAAGGGGCACGGCGAAGCATCAGAGACATACGAGCGCAGTTATTGATTTCAATGCCCATGGGGCAGGGCATACAGTAGCCACAGCCACGGCAGAACTCCCCTGTCAGCTCCTTCCGCTCCGCTTCAATATAGGCGGTCAATTCCTCGTTCATCTCGGCAGGTTGTTCAAAGAAATGCAACCACTCGTCCAGCTCCGTTTCCCGCTGAATACCCCAAATGGGCAGCACATTGTCATACTGTACAATGAAGGCAAAGGCCGCATCAGAACGGTGAATCAAACCGCCCGCCAGTGCTTTCATGGCAATCAGGCCCATATTGGCTTTTTTACAAGCCTCAGCCAAAGCTAACTCACGAGGCGTAGACAGATAGCTAAAGGGGTATTGCAGGGTCTCATAAAGGCCGGAGGCAATGACCTCCTCGGCAACGCCGATCTTATGTGTTGTGATACCAATATGTCGAATCTTGCCCTGTGCCTTGGCCTCCAGCATACACTCATACATTCCCGTGCCGTCATCGGGACGGAAGCACTGTGGAACACAATGGAACTGGTAAATATCAATGCAGTCGGTTTTCAGTAAGCGCAGAGAGGTCTCCAAATCTGCCCAAAAAGCCTCCGGCGTCTTGGCCTGGGTCTTGGTGGCAAGGAATTTTCCCGACCAATCGCCGCCGAAGGCCATGCCCAGCTTTTCCTCACTGTCGGAATAAGAGCGGGCTGTGTCAAAAAAGGTCATGCCACCTTCATAGGCACGGCGCACTAATTTTACTGCCGCCTCATGGGAAACCCGCTGCATAGGCAGGGCACCAAAGGCATTCTGCGGCACGGTAATACCGGTACTTCCCAAGGTAATTTCTTTCATTTCAATTCCTCCAATTTCTGCAAAGGATTTCTTGCACGGTCGCCCCTTCGGGACTCCTCCTGCAATGCCTTAATATATTTGGATATTTCCACATCGGTGCTTTCAATTTCCCGCAAAAGCTCCTGCGCCGACACACGCAGTACGCCGCTTCGCACGGCAGAAAGCTGTATCATACCGTCAGAGGTCGCTACCCGAATCCGATAGTTTCTGCCGATTTCCGTCAGCAGACTTTCGATATACAGGTCTGCGCTCTCGTTTTCCTTTGTATAGACCACTCGCAGATTATGATGACGGGTCTTGGAGCCAACGCCTCCCTTGACACGGTAGCTGTCAAAGACAACAACCAATTCACAGGGACGACAGCCGCAATAGTTGCTCAGCAGATGGAGCAAGCGTTCCCTTGCGCCGGATAGATCGTCCCTTGCCTGTTCCCGCAGCCCGTCCCATGCAAAAATCATATTGTAACCGTCAACGATGAGATACTCCTTCTTAGGCGGCGGCAGAGAAATTTCCTCCGCCTTCACAGGTGTGGGTGGGCGGTAGAGCACCGTCTTGTCCGGCCCAAATTCCCTCTCCATAATGGCCTGCAATGCCTTTTCGTCCAAATCGATGGGATGACGCAGCCGAGGCTGCTCCCCTGCCCGCTTTTGCAGAACGCTTTCCAAGTGCATATGCTTGGGAACTTCGTTCCACTTGATGTTCACGCCTGCACCATGAGAACAGAACACGGAATCGGGCGTATTCTCCAAATCCGCCTCCGGCTCATATTGGGCTTCGGCAATGACCGCTTGGGCATTGTGGCAGGGTGCATAGCCCTCCACACTGCACAGGAGCTTGCCCTTTCCACGGGTGTAGGACACCACTTCCGCCATATAATTCTGCATTTCCGCAACAGGCGCGCGCCCCTCTAAGCACATATTCTCGCCGTCATCCGTGGGCGAGCCAAACTCACCACCCATAGCACGAATATCGTTGATGGCTCGTCCGATTTGCGGTGCCGGCACACTGAGAGAAAAATGATACCAAGGCTCCAACAGCACACTCTGCGCCTGCATCAAGCCCTGACGGACAGCCCGATAGGTTGCCTGTCGAAAATCGCCGCCTTCTGTGTGCTTCAGATGGGCACGACCTGCCGCCAAGGTGATTTTCATATCCGTAACGGGCGCACCGGTCAGCACACCCAAATGCTTCTTTTCTGATAAATGGGTCATGATCAAGCGTTGCCAATTTCGATCCAGCGCATCCTCGGAGCAAACACTGTCAAAGACCAGCCCGCTTCCACAGGGCAGCGGTTCTAAAATCAGATGCACCTCCGCATAGTGGCGCAACGGCTCAAAATGACCCACACCCTCCACCGTATTGGCAATGGTTTCCCGATAAGACACATGCCCCGAATCGATCTCCACCTCCCAATCAAAGCGTTGAGCAATGAGGCTTTTCAGGATTTCCAACTGCACCTGTCCCATAAGCTGTGCATGAATTTCCCGTAAGCGTTCATCCCAAACGATGCGGAGCTGCGGTTCTTCCTCCTCCAACTGCCGCAGTTTTAACAAGGCACTGCGAGCATCCACTCCCGCAGGCAACACAATGCGGTAGGTCATTACAGGAGCGAGCAGCGGTGCAGGACACTCCGCTTCTGCGCCAAGGACATCACCCGCTGCTGTTTGGGTCAGCCCCGTAACAGCGCAAACCTGCCCCGCCTGCACTTCCTCCACTGCCTGAAAATTCTCGCCTGAGTAGAGGCGAATCTGCGTCACCTTTTCCTCTGTTTCTCCATAACGAAGCAAGCTACGCACTCGCAGACTGCCACCTGTTACACGCAAATGGGTGAGACGGTTTCCCTGTCCATCTCGTGAAATTTTGTAGACACGAGCGGCAAAGTCCCTATCCCATTCTTTAGAACAGCTCAAACGCTGTAGTGCGCTTAAAAGCTTGTCCACACCTTCCATTTTCAGTGCCGAACCGAAATAGCAGGGAAAACAGCGTTCCTCTGCCACCGCCTTGGCTAAGCTATTGTCGCTAATACGCTCCGTTTCCAAGAATTCTTCTAAAAGGGCATCCCCGCACAGGGCGATGCTGTCCCAATCATCGCAGCGCACGCAGGCGGTACTCAGCCTTCTTTGGACATCGACCAAAAGTGTTTCTTCCTCTGCCCCGGGCAAATCCATTTTGTTAAAAAACACAAAGGTAGGAATGTGGTAACGGCGCAAAAGCCTCCACAGGGTTTCCGTATGAGCCTGCACACCGTCCGTTCCCGAAATCAGAAGCAGTGCATAATCCAAGACGCCCATGACCCGCTCCGCTTCCGGAGAGAAATCCACATGTCCCGGCGTATCCAAAAGGGTAAATTCCTGCCCGTTCACAGAAAAAACAGCTTGCTTGGAAAAGACGGTAATGCCACGGGAACGCTCAATACTGTGGGTATCCAAAAACGCATCTCCGTGATCCACCCGTCCCAAACGCTTCAAATTACCGGTGGCATATAAGATGGCTTCGGAAAGCGTAGTCTTTCCAGCGTCCACCTGTGCAAAGATACCAAGGGTGCGAACACTCATTTATGCCGCCTCCTTGGAAAAAAATCTATAAGAATCATATTTCCTCCTATTGCAAACGGAATGAAAATAGGCTATACTGTAAGAAGCAATTAAAAAAAGGAGATAATGTCATGTTCGAACTGAGAAAATACACCGCGCCCGATTTCACCGAGCCTCGCTTTGTGAATGCTCCCAACGCAGTTTTGGAGGCCTGTCCCCGTGACGGCGTAGCCCCCATGACCTACCATGCTCTGAGCATCTTCCCCGAATACTTCAAAATAGACGGCAAGTGGCTGCTGGCTGAGGAAAGCCGTATGGACTGCGTTCCCGTTTACGAAAACGGCAAGATCCATGTCCGCGAGTTCCGTGTCCTCAAGCAGGGCGATCTGGTCGTCACCGGCCGCACCGAAAATTGCGAGGACGGCATTTTCGTCCATGCCGACGGCTTCAACGAGCAGAAGGCTCAGGGCGATGTCTTTGCCTTCCGTCAGAACCGTTCCAGAGAAACCGCCTTCTCCCGTGACTACGACGAGATCTACGAGCTTCTGAAGCACGAGAGAGACCACGGCAAGATCGTTTGGGTGCTCGGACCTGCCTTCGCCTTTGACCACGATGCCCGCCGTGCCATGGAAAAGCTCATTGCCAACGGCTACGCTCATGCAGTTTTGGCAGGCAACGCTCTGGCGACCCATGACCTGGAGGCCGCTTACTTAAAGACCGCACTGGGTCAGGATATCTACACTCAAAAGTCCATGCCCAACGGCCACTATAACCACTTGGATCTGCTCAACCGTGTTCGCTATCATGGCAGTGTTGCCAAGTTCATCGAAGAAGAAAAGATCGACAACGGCATTATCTACGCCTGCGAAAAGTACGGTGTTCCCTATGTCCTGGGCGGCTCCGTCCGTGACGACGGTCCCCTGCCCTGCGTATTTGGTGATGTCTACGAAGCACAGAACGCTATGCGTGATCAGGTGCGTGGCGCAACCACTGTTATCGCCATGGCCACCATGCTCCACACCATCGCCACCGGCAACATGACTCCCTCCTATCGGGTCATGCCCGACGGCACCATTCGTCAGATTTATTTCTACTGCGTGGATGTGGCAGAATTCGTGGTCAACAAGCTGGCTGACCGCGGCAGTCTGTCTGCCAAGGGCATCGTCACCAATGTACAGGACTTCGTGGTAAATCTCCAGAAGGGTCTTGGCTTATAATCACACAGGGGCTGTCTCACAAGGGGACAGCCCCGTTTCCGTTATTCCTCATCCTTGGATTTTTTGAACTTTTCAATGAGGGGCATGATGGCATCCATCAGGCCCTTTTTCTTTGCCTCGTCCTCGGACACACTGAGAAGCTGTACATTATCTCCTTGTATGGCAATAAACTGCAAGGGCGTACGGCTGACCTTTGCGCCCACACCGGCCTTCAAGCCATCGGCTTTCTTCTTGACATCCAAATCCGCTCCACCGTAGGACAGGCCGCAGGACACCTTGGAGATGGGAATGATGGTCACATCCCCTACCACAATAGGTGCATCGGCAACCGACTGCTCTGCCGCAATGGCACGCAGCTCCTTACTTGTAAGATCAAATAACCTCATCAGTTGACTCATGATCCTTTTACACTCCTTTTAGGCGACCTCTAAAATATATTTTTTCTGAGCCGGGCTAAAGATTTTTTAGAGGTGCCTTTTAATATAATTCCAAATCAGACCGCCCAGAAAACCGACAAAATGCCACGGACGGTATTGTAGTTGTCCTTCAAAGTAAACAAGACTCTCTTCCCGCAGGAAATCGCAGTGCACGGCAATGCGCCGCTTTTTGCATTTTTGCACAGATTTCAGAGAACCCAATATGGGATAAATCAACGCACAGACCTGACCGTAGTGCAGCGCGGCATCTCCCGTATCCGAGTCGCCAACGATGATTCGCAAGGTGAAACGGCGGAAGCGTCCCTTCCCAATCAGGCGTCCTGTGGTGGCAAGCAAATCCCTCACCGCAGCACCGATGTCCGACAGCATTTGGCACAGACCTTTTTCATCCAGTGCCCTGCGTACATTGGCAATGCTCGTAATATCTCCCAGACCAAGGAAGTTCAGAAGCGTTGCCGTTACAGAATGACCGCGCTTTTTCTTCTTTTTTTCCTTGACCGAGGCTGGCTTCGGTGCTTTCTCCGTTACAGGCTTTTCCTTGCTGCTGTCCGCAAGGCAGAAGCCGGCATAAAAGAGCTTATATTGCAAGCCTGCCTCCCCATCGTAGGACAGCGCAATTCTCAGGGGCAGATACAAAAGCAAAGCAATCAGAGCGACAATGCCCAAAAGGATATACAACGCAACCATATCCGTCCCCCTTTCTTTTTCACTGTCTCTATTATAAAGCAAGTTTCCCCATTTTACAATAGTATAAGCCTTTACTTTTTTCACTTTCTGTGATATCTTTTTTGTGAGAGAACCCGAAAGGATGCGAAATTATGAAATTACTTCGGCAGCTCGGCTATTTATTTCCCTCCAAACAACGCTGGCAAATGGCGGGCTTGTTTTTTCTGCAACTGATTGAGACATGTCTGGACTTCCTCGGCATATCGCTGATTCTACCCTTTGTATCGGTGTTGACCGATACAGAGCAGATATCACAAGCGGGTTGGTACCGATTTTTAAGCGAGCTTTTGGGCAGTACCGATCCAAAAGCGATTCTCCTGAGCCTGACCTTGGGCATGATGGGGCTGTACATACTGAAAAATGTCTACGCTCTGCTTTTGACCAATTTGAGAGTGCGTTTTCTCAGCCGCCACCAAATTCGCCTTGGCTCCAAAATGCTGCAATGCTATATGCACAAGCCCTACACCTTCCATTTACAGCGCAACACAGCCGAAATTGTCCGTAATGTGCATACGGATGTGAACGGTGCCTTCTCCGTTATTTCAGGACTTTTTGCTATTGTATCCGATATACTGATCATCACCGCTTTGGTCATTTTCCTGCTTACGGTGGAAACGGAGCTGACACTTGCCGTACTGGTGGGCTTGGCTCTCTGCTCAGCCCTGTATTTCCTTGTGGTACGAAAGAAGATCCGCAAAGCAGGCAACCACAATCGTGAATACGGTGCCAAGATGGTGCAAGCTATTCAGCAAGCTATGGGCGGTATCAAGGAAGTCAAAATCATGGAGCGGGAGCAGTATTTTGCTGATGTCTACCACGCCGCAGGCACTGAATTCATCGAAAAACGCCGCCGCTACACCCTGCTTTCTGCCATTCCCTCCCGTTTGCTGGAAACGGTCTGTATGTGCAGTATTTTTGGGCTGATTTCATGGAAAATCTATCGAGGCGACGATTTGACCGCCATTCTTCCCAGCCTGTCAGCCTTTGCCGTAGCCGCCATTCGTCTTCTGCCCCGTGCCAACAGCATCAACGGTCAAATCAATTCCCTGCTGTATCAAATGCCCTCCCTGGATGCTCTCTATGAGGATTTACAGGAATCCGACCGCATGGAGGAAGCACGCCGTCGTCAACCCTTGCAGAAGGCAAGCTACGCCAGCGGCGATATCCACTTAGAAAATGTCACCTACACCTATCCTGAAACGGACACACCCGTACTGCGCAATGTGAATCTTCACATTCCCAAGGGTTGCTCCGTTGGCATTGTAGGTGTGACAGGTGCAGGAAAAACCACCCTGATGGATGTCATTTTGGGTCTGCTCTCTCCCGAAGAAGGGCGCGTGTGCTACGGCGCAGAGGATATCCGCAAAAATCCGACCCAATGGCACCGCAAAATCGGCTATATTCCGCAGAATATCTACATGACCGACGACAGCATAAGAAAAAATGTCGCCTTGGGTGTCCCCGACGAAGAAATTGACGAAGCCGCCGTTTGGAGAGCCTTGGAAAATGCCCAGCTTGCTGATTTTGTGCGCAGTTTAAAGGATGGTTTGGATACGGTGATTGGAGAACACGGTATGCGTATTTCCGGCGGACAGCGGCAGCGCATCGGCATTGCCCGTGCCCTGTATCGCGACCCTGAAATTCTGTTTTTCGACGAAGCCACCAGTGCTTTGGATAATGAAACAGAGCAAGCGGTCATGGATGCCATTCACACCTTGGGGAACAGCAAAACCATGCTGATTGTCGCCCACCGCTTAACCACCATTACCGCTTGTGACAAAATTTTCCGTGTGGAAAACGGAACTGTAGAGGAGACGAAGCTCTGATGGAAGCATTTCTCAGCGGCTATTGCCGAAGCATGGACGGTGCCCGCACCATAACCGTGGATACGGAGGAAGCTTGCGCCGATTGCGCCTATCCTAATTGTCCCCATCAAGCAGCATGTCCCTTGGCAGAGGAAATCGCAAGGTTATTAGCAAAAAGTTCTTGAAAAACTTCACATTTCGTACTATGATATGTAAGAGAAACCCATCAAAAAGGAGGCAGCTATGCAAGACAATACCATGTGGGCTCTCGTGAAGGAGAAGCCGGAGCAGGGTCTTTGGATGAAGCGGGTTCCCATCCCCACCGTTGGCCCTACTGATGTCAAGATCAAAATCCATAAGACCGCCATCTGCGGCACCGATGTCCATATCTACCAGTGGAACACCTGGGCGCAGAACACCATCCCTGTCGGCATGACCGTCGGCCACGAATATGTGGGCGAAATCGTGGAAATGGGCGAAGGTGTGCGGGGCTTCCAAATCGGTGACTTGGTCTCCGGCGAGGGTCATATCACCTGCGGCAAGTGCCGCAACTGCTTGGAAGGCCACAAGGAGAATTGCCGCAACGCCCGTGGCGTTGGTGTGAACCGCAGCGGTGCTTTTGCTGAATATTTGGTCATTCCCGCTTGCAATGTTTGGCCCTGCAACCCCAACATTCCCGAAGAACTGTATTCCATTTTTGACCCCTTCGGCAACGCTACCCATACAGCCCTGTCCTACGATATGCTGGGCGAGGATGTCCTGATCGCCGGTGCAGGCCCCATTGGCATTATGGCCGCTGCGATTGCCAAATTCTGCGGTGCCCGTCATGTAGTTGTTACCGATATGAACCCCTACCGTCTGGATTTAGCAAAGCAGTTAGGTGCCACCCGTACCGTGAATCTCACAGAGGAAAAGCTCCCCGATGTGATGAAGGAAATCGGCATGACCGAGGGCTTTGATGTAGGTCTGGAAATGTCAGGAAGCCAAATCGCTCTGCGGGATATGATTCACAACATGAAGAACGGCGGCAATATTGCCCTGTTGGGTCTGCAAAGAACCGATGCTGTCGTGGATTTGGAAACCGTGATTTTTAACGGTCTGAATCTGAAGGGCATTTACGGTCGAAAGGTTTGGGATACTTGGTACAAGATGTCCACCATGATTCAGGCAGGCTTGGATATCTCCCCCGTCATTACCCATCGTTTCGACATTCGCGAGTATGAAAAAGGCTTTGCAGCCATGATTTCCGGTCAATCCGGCAAGGTCATTTTGGATTGGACTCATTTGGAGGAGTAAGCTATGGCAAGAAAAAATGAAATTCTCAGCATTTTCAGCAAGGAAGTAGAGGGCATTCGGGAGGCCGGCCTGTTTAAGGGCGAAGCTCCCTTTGTCTCCCCTCAAGGCGCAAGAGTCACCATGAGTGACGGCAGAGAGCTGCTGTGTATGTGCGCCAACAACTATCTGGGCTTGGGCGACAATTCCCGTCTCATCGAAGCCGCTAAGAAAACCTACGATGAAAAGGGCTTCGGCGTTGCCTCCGTCCGCTTCATCTGCGGCACCCAGGATATCCACAAGACCTTGGAAAAGAAGATTTCTTCCTTCCTGGGCACGGATGATACCATCCTCTATTCCTCCTGCTTCGATGCCAACGGCGGTCTGTTCGAGACCCTGCTGACAGCAGAGGATGCGGTCATCAGCGACGAGCTGAGCCATGCTTCTATCATTGACGGCGTGCGTCTGTGCAAGGCCATGCGCTATCGCTATAAGAACAACAACATGGAGGATTTGGAAGCCCAGTTGCAGGCTGCCGACGCAGCCGGTGCCCGTATCAAGCTGACCGCCACCGACGGCGTGTTCTCCATGGACGGCATTATCTGCAACCTGAAGGGTGTTTGCGACATGGCTGACAAGTACAACGCCCTTGTCATGGTGGACGACAGCCACGCTGTCGGCTTTGTCGGTGCTCACGGTCGGGGCACTGCTGAGCACTGCGGCGTAGAGGGTCGTGTAGACAAAGTCGGAGGCCAAGCGGTCTTAGGAAGACAACAGCAAGCAGCAACTCCTTGGCTCACAGAACGACATGGCTACGATCCGACTTCGCCCTTGTCATGGTGGACGACAGCCACGCTGTCGGCTTTGTCGGTGCCCACGGTCGGGGCACTGCTGAGCACTGCGGCGTAGAGGGTCGTGTAGACA
>JAZOAV010000007.1:0-2400 GCA_045595645.1 Faecousia sp. | reverse complement strand
ATGATGGTGGATTCCAGTGCAACAACGGGCTTGCCGGCGGCAAGGGCTTCAGCGACCTCGGGCTTGATGTCAAGATACTTGTTCAGCATATGAAAAATCTCCTTTATGATAGAATTTATAATGTATTACAGACTGGCCATTTTGGTTTCAACGGCTTGCGTGTTGATGTGGGAATTGATGGTTTCTTCGCTCTCAATGGCGAGGGCGGCGGTGGCGGCGGCGAAGCGGGCACTTTGCTCCAAATCCTTGCCGTCCATATAGGAACGAGCCAAAGCAGCCATGAACGCATCACCTGCGCCGGTGGCATTGCGAACCTCGGCACGGTAGCAGGGGACTTGCAGGAGCGTGTCTCCCTCGGCGGCCAAAACGCCGTCATTGCCCAAAGAGATAAATACGCGCTTCAAGCCTGTGGACAGCAGGGCTTTTGCGGCACGGTGCAGGCTTTCGGTGCCCGTGATGGCAATACCTGTCAGCAGTTCCGCTTCCATGCGATTGGGCTTGAGGGTGTGGAGCTTGCCCAAAACAGGAAGCAGTTTTTTTGCCTTGGCGGTGGAGACGGGGTCTGCAAAGAGGGGAGCAGTACAATGCGCTGCCAAAAATTCCAAGCTCTCTTGGGGGATGTTGCAATCGGCAATCACCACAGCCGCATTGTTCAAAAGGGGCAGCTTGCTCTCCAAATAGGCGGGGCTGATCTGTTCGCAGATCTCCATGTCCGACAGAGCCAGAGCCATGTCGCCGTCGGCATCGTTCAGGAATAAATAGGTGGGCGTGCGGCCTCCGGAAACTTCTAAAGCATCTGTCAGGTCAATGCCCAGCTCGGTACAGGAGGCGGTGATGCGCTTGGCTTGCATATCATCCCCCAAGGCTGTGAGGAGGTGAACCTCTGCACCCAGCAACCGCAGATTGTGAGCAATGTTCCGACCCACGCCGCCCAAGCTCATGGTCACGCGACCGGGATTGGAATCGCGGGCCACCAGCGGAGCAAAGGAGCGACCGCCAATGTCCATATTGACACCGCCAACGACTACGGCATAACGCTTTTCCCGCAGGACATAGCCCTTGCCGACGATGCAGCCCTTTTTCATCAGGTTGGAAATGTGAACGGCTACGGAGGAACGGGTGATCCCTGCTTTTTCCGCTAACTTTTCCTGCGAAATCATGGGATCTTCTCGAATCCAGCCTAAAATCTGTTCTTCTCGATGGGTCATATCCTGCCTCCTTTCTAAGCACAAATTTATTATAACAAGCAAAAGCTTATTTGTCAAGTGGTTTTTGCGATTTTTTTGCGGGGGAGAAAGGACTTGCTTTTTCGTGCATTTCTGCTATACTTTTATCTGAGGTGAGACTATGAAGCATCTTCCCTTTGGCTTTCGTACCTTTAAGACCGCCCTGGCTGTGGCCTTAGCCGTTCTGCTGGCGCGGCAATTCACAGACGATGTGGATGCTGTCTTTTATGCGGGCATGGGTGCCATGATTGCCATGGATATCACTTTGGATAAATCTCTAAGACAGGGTTTGACCCAATTTCTCAGCGTGACCTTCGGCACCTTGATGGGCTATTTGGCACTGAGCCTTTTCCCTGCCGTACCTGCCTGGTTCTATGGGCTGGGGATTCTGCTGCTGATTTTGCTGTGCAACGGTCTGAAATTCCCCTATACCATTACGCTGTCGGGAATTGTCTTTCTTTCGGCGTGCAGTTACCCCACGGAAAGCCTTTGGGGCGATGCCATAGAGCGGATCGCCTGTACAGGTGTGGGTCTGCTGCTGGCTCTGCTGATCAATGTGACTCTGCGGCCTTATAACAACAAAAAAAGGCTTCGCAGCCAGCTCCGCCGCTTGCAGCGGGAGATGCCCAAGGCTTTGGAACAGATGGTCATTCGGGAGCGGTTGCCCGATTTGCAGCCCTTTGTGAATCAACTGCGACAGTTGGACAACGAGATCGCCGTGTACCATTCCCAACGCATGTTCCACCGTGGGCGGGATGATGAGGCACTGTATCGGGGCTGCTGTCAGCTCTGTCAGCGGATGGTGCAGGAATTGGAGGTCATTTGCGGTATGGATACTTTGGGCGATTTGGCGCAGGACAATCATCGCCGCATGGTAAAGCTGGGGATTTGGATTCCTGTGCTGCCGCCGAGAAAGTGTACCCGACAGGATACCATCGTGATGAACTACCATATCGATAAGCTGCTGACAGCCTACGACTATCTGAATGAGCTGTTGGAGGCATAAGACTCTTATTATTGGGATAGTGTTTTGATGAAAAATGAATTGCAGCAAAGAAAACATCCAAGATTAGACTGCTATGATTATAGCGAATCCGGTGCTTACTACATCACGATTTGCACGCAAAATAAGCGGTGCTTGTTGTTTCGCATCGTAGGGCGGGAGCAAGCCCCC
>JAZOAV010000006.1:0-12474 GCA_045595645.1 Faecousia sp. | reverse complement strand
GACCTTCATGGAGAGATTTGCAACATTGCCGTAGCTCTTGGCGTTGAACACGAACTTCATACCCACCTTAGAACCAAGGTCAAGGGTTTTGCCTACCCAAGTGATTTTGGGGCTTGCCAAGTCGCCCAAGAAGCTGTCCGTTGCCGTAAAGGTCAGGGCGGAGGTATCGCTGAGATAGCTTCTGTGGATTGCGGTCATTGCTGCATCAACTAAGCTATCGGTGCGATACTTCTTGTAGCTCTGCGCCTCTGCGCCATAACGCAGGAGGTCTGCGCACAGGCTCAGCATCTTGGCATCGCTTGTGCTGTTCAGCATGGCGTAAGCATAGGTTGCCACGCTGTAGCTGTCAGTCTTGGAGAAATATTCCTCATCGCCCTTGGTCATATGCAGCACGGCCTCTACCATATCGCCCATGCGAACCGCCGTAATGCCTGTGAGCGTGAAATAGTAGTAGCTTCCGTTGACAACGGGCTGAATCTGCACGGTGGAAGTGCCAATTTGGGCGTTGCCTTCATATTCGGGCAATACACATTCCAAATAGTAGCTGTCGTAAGCAGAAAGCGTAGAAACGGGAACAGCAAAGGTGATGGAAATATCACTTGCCAAGTCCAGAGTATGATAAATCTTAATGGTTTCGTCCAAGACAGCTTCCTTTGCACCGCAGACACAAGTGCCATTTGTGAAGCTGTGGGCGGCGGTCAGGCTCTTGTCACAACGGCTGCAAGCGGCGGTATGAGTTCCGTCGCCGTTGTTGGTGTAGCGGTAGTCGTGACCCAAACGAGGAATCACCTGAGATGCAGAGAGGACGGTTTGGCAAACAGAGCAGTACACATGGTCTGTCGTGCCGGAGTTGACACAGGTAGCAGGGGTTCCGGCAACGGTCACGGTGCTGTGTCCCGTTGCGGCAATGGTCTCGGTCTTAGTTTCACCGCAAGTGCCGCAGGTATAGGTTCTCACGCCGGCGGTGGTGCAAGTGGGCTCGGTTGTAACCTGTCCGTTGCCGTAGCTGTGCCCAAGGGCAGGGATGGTGGTCTGCGCCTGAATAATCGCATTGCACACAGAACAGTGACTTCCTTCCGTCTTGCCCGCAGTGGTGCAAGTGGGAGCGACTGCCGCATCCGTTGCGGGAGAGTGACCCATTGCAGAAATGGCTTCGGTCTTGACTTCCTTACAGACGGTGCAAGTATAGGTCTTGACCCCTTCCTCCGTACAGGTGGCTTCCTTGGAAATCACGCCTGCATCAAAGCTGTGAGCCTCGGTGATGCGATCTCCGCAGAGGGCACAGACGGTGCTGTGGGTTTCTGCACCGTCGGAGACGATGCTGTACTCGTGGAAGCAGTGGGCTTCGCTCTCCCACACCAAAATGGGATAGCCCTTGTTCATATTTTCCGTGTCGGTGGTATAAGCCTCGCCCAAAACAGAGGCGTAGGACTTCAGGGTATCGGCAGAGACCTGCGCAGAATCTGTGCTTTGGAGAGCAGACAGGATTCTAACCAGACGCACCGTGGATACGCTGTAGCAATTTTCCATCACTGCGCCGGTGACGGCACTGTTTACACTGCCGATGATTCCGTAATAGTTGCCAACATTGTAGCTGTTGCGTAGGATGGCGTTGTTTGCGCCGCTTGCCAAATAGCCAACCAGACCGGCAGTGGAGCTTGTTTTGGCTCTTGCATAGATGGAGCCCATGTTGTAGCAGTTTTCAATGATACAATTTGCACCGCTGACCATAGCCGTAACAGCACCCGTATAGGAGTCGGCGTAAACCAGAGCCTTGTTATAGCAGCCGCTGATCACGGTATCCTCTTTGATGTAGGCCGCCACGGCAGCACTGCGGGAGTAGCCGATGACCATGCCGCTTTCAATACCAAAATTGCGAATGGTGGCTCCGACAGCATAACCGAAGAAGCCTGTATAGGTCAGCTCCTTCTCCCATACATTCAGGTTGTGGATCAGATGTCCGTTGCCTTCAAAGGTGCCTCGGAAGGAATAGCTGTTGACTTCGTCCTTGCCGCCGATGGGGAGCCACAGCTTGTTTTCCAAATCAATGTCGGCAGTGAGCTCGACAGTTTGACCGCTGAACTTGTTGCCCTTGCGAACCATATAGGACAGCAGATGGAGCTGATCCGCCGTTCCGATCTGATACACCCCGTTCACCTGGGGCAGGGTAGTGGAGCGATCTCCGTTCTCCCAAGTGAGAACAGGATAGATTCTGTTTTGGGTAAAATAGTCCTCGGCAAAGGCGGCACCCAAGGTGCTGACCGCTCCGCGGAGATCAGCTGCAGAGAGCTTTGCGGAATTGCTGACGACCAAAGCACTGGCAGTGCCTACAAGCTCCAAGGTATCAATGGTATAGCAGTTGTCCATGGTACCTGTGGCAGTTGTGTTGACGCTTCCCACAATACCGAAGCTGCTGAGACCGTTGTTATAGCAGTTGCGGATCACGATATTGCTGACAGTGCTGGATAAGTAGCCAACGATTCCCGCAGCGGAGCTGTTGCCATCGGCACTGGCGGTATTGTAGCAGTTTTCTATGATGCCGTCTGTTCCTCCTGCCATACCTACGATGCCTCCTACGCTGGAGCCGCCGCAGATGGTGGCCTTGTTGTAGCAGTTGAGGATCTTGACATTGCTGCGGGTAGTGCCGGTAATGCCGCCAACCTTGCTGGCACCGATGATCCTACCGCTGTCAATGCCGAGGTTGCAGATGGTGGCACCGCCCAGAGCGCCGAAGAAGCCAACATAATAATTTCCCTGTGAAACAGTGAGATTTTCGATCTTATGGCCGCCGCCTTCAAAGGTGCCGGAGAACACATGGTCGGCTGCTCCGTTTTCTGAGGCATTGCCGCCAATGGGAATCCATTCTTCGTTTTCCAGGTCAATATCTGCGCAGAGCTTTACAGTCTTTCCGCTAAAGGTCTCTCCAAGCACATTGACCATATAAGCCAAGGCGCGAAGCTCTTGGGCGGTGTGAATTTCGTAAATTCCCTCCGCATTCGGTTGGAGGCTGCGCATATTTTCACTCTTGTAGGTAAAAACATTCAGAACGGGATATCCACCATTTTGAGCAATATAGCTATCGAGTGTGTAAGCAGTGCCCAATGTTGCAGTCTTTGCCTTCAGATTGGTGGCAGACTGAGAGGAGCTGTTGCTCAGGGTATAGCCCGTGGTGGAATACACCAGAGAATTTCCGCTGAGGGCATAAGAGTTGCTGATGGTCAGGTCTGTGACCGCAGAGTTTACACTGCAAACCAGACCGCCGGCATACTTGCCGGTAACATTGCAGGCTGCGTAGCAGTTGGTGATCTTTGCGTTTGCGGTGTTGCTGGCATAGTATGCCACCAAGCCGCCTGCGCTGCCGGTAGAGCTTACATCCGCTTGTGCATAGGAGTTTTCGATGACGGTTTTGGCGCACATACCCACCAAACCGCCCGCATAACCTGAGGCACTGACGGTAGCACGGCTGAAGCAGCCTGAAATGGTTCCTGTTGCATTGCCGGCAAGACCACCGACTTTATTTGCGCCCTTGACGCTGCCGCTGGTAATGCCGAAATTGCGAATGGTGCCCTTGCTGACGCCGAAGAAGCCTACATAATAATAGCCTGTGGAAATGCGCAAATTGGAAACACTGTAGCCCTGTCCGTCAAAGGTTCCCTGAAAAGCCTTGCCGGAACTGTCCGAGGATTGGTTGCCTCCAATGGGAGTCCATTCTCTGGAGTCCAGATCGATGTCTCTGCCCAAACGGATGGTTTGGCCGGAGAAGGTAGTCTTTCCGCTGTTGACATAGTAGGAAGCCAAGCGGAGCTGGGCCGCAGTGGTCAGAATCAGATCCTCGGGGAGGGTCGTGTCACACTGCCATGCAAGCACGGGATAGCCGCCGTTCTCCCACTCGCAGTCATAGATAAAGCTGCTGCCCAGGTCAATCGCCGCAGAGACCAACTGCGCTTTTGTCACCTTGCTGTTGCCGGAATAGCTTTCCAGAGAGGTATTATTGGCTACATCGGAGGGTTTGATAGCTGTGGTTGCGCGGCAATTTTTGACCGTGACCTTGGTAACGGGATTGGAGGTTCCGGTGCCGTAGTAACCGATCATACCCACTCTGCCTGCACTATCTGTCAAATTGCCTACATGATAGCAATTCTCGACGGTTACGGTGGAGGAGCCTGCAATATAGCCGATGATGCCGCCTGCAACACTGCCGGAGGTTTTGACATAGCTGTTATTATAGCAGTTGCGGATGGTGCTGGTGCCGCTGATCTGTCCTACCAGACCGCCGCAATGGCTGTTTGCGCCGATAACATTGGCACGGTTGAAGCAGTTCTCTATGGTTACGGAGCTGCCGTAGCCCACCAGACCTGCAGAAGCTTTGTTGCCGAAAACGGTGCCGCCTTCAATGCCGAAGTTCCGAATGGTTGCTCCTGCGGCCTTACCGAAGAAGGCTACGCCATCTACATCAGGCTTGTTGACCAGCAGATTCTTTACGACATGGCCATTGCCGTCAAAGGTGCCCTTGAACGCAGTGCTGTTGGCGTGGCATCCAATGGGCTGGAAGGTTCTTCCCTGCATATCAATATCCTGCATAAGCTTGACGGTCTTGCCGGAGAAGGTTTCTCCGTCTGCAACCATCTGGGACAGAAGGCAGAGCTGATCCGTGCTATAGATCTCATACACACCCTCAGCGTTGGGAAGCAGGGTGGTAGAGGGGTTATACTGGTTCAGCAGCTTGCCGGTATTGGTAATGCCCCAGGTGGGCAGGGATTTGTTCTTGTCGCTTTCGGACAGAATGGGAGTAAAGAATACGGTAATGGAGGCAGAGGTGGTATTGGTCAGCTTAATGACCAGCTTCCGGTAGCCGTCATTGGCATTCTGCCCGCTGGGATTGGGAGAGGTGGATAGAGGCTTGGCATTCATTTGGGTGAATTTCGCCCCATCGGGAGAGGCGATTTGTGCCAGCAGGGTCTTGCCGTTTTGGGTCAGAGTGGCGGTCTTTCCGTCAGAGGAAATGCTGATATTTGCCTGCGTGTGGGCAAACCAATAAATGGTAGAAGCGGAGGAGCAGTTAATTTCATCTCTCAGCCGCACACGGGTGCGGTTGTCAAAAAGCGCAAGGGAACGGCGGATACTGGATGCACCCTGGCCATCGTAGGCATCCTTCATATTGACGATGGCATAGCCTCCGTCGTAGGTGCTTTGGTAATCCGTGATTTGGCACTTGGCGTCCACATCCTGACCGCCGTAGGAATTGGGGTTGATGACGATGGTGTTTTGGCCTTCCGCACGCTTGCGGTAGTAGGTCCAGCGTGCGCTGCTTGCGTTGGTCTTGGACATATAGCCGCTCAGGTTATAATTATCCTTTCCCATTTCTACGAACCAAGATTCTCCCATAGCCTCCATAACGAAGGTGCCGATATCCATATCCGTGTGACCGGTTTGATTGTAGCCGGATTTAATGGCGGTAAAGATCTGTGCATCATCGCCGGGGAAGCTGCGGAAGGAGGCGATGGACTCATATTCGTCGCTTTTCAGGAAATAGTCAAGCTGGCGGTCATCATAGGATACGCCCTCTACCAGCTCCGGATCATACCAAAGCATGGCGAGATACTCGTCGCAGCGGTCTGTGGTGCTCTGATGCTCCCGCTGGTACAGAGAAAGCTGGGGCATATTGTAGTATGTGGCATACCAGTGCATGATGGCACTGTTCTTGAAGGAGGCAGTGCCGTCGCCGTAGTTAAAGTTATACAGGAAGCCGTTGGTTGCGATAAAATACTGTCCCGATTCCCTGATACCCTCAATTTCGGACAGACCGAAGTCGGTACCCAAAACCGTATTCAGAGCATCAATCAGGTAGACCGTAAAGGCAAGTCCCACAGCGGCGTAGCCGGGGCCCTCGGGATAGGAGCCGGAGGGCTGGAAGGTCAAGGAGAGCTGAATATTTTTAACCGCATTGGAAAGAATCGTAGCACATTCTGTAGGATGATTCTCAAAAATTGCTGCCGCGGCAACGGAGATACCGCCGTTGCACCAGGCATTCCAGTTGTTGACCCAGGTCATACAGTCCGGAGGTGTCTGTTGAGTGGAAATGCCATGCTTGTAGATGCCGTTCATCACCTTCGTCCTCTGGGACTCGGTCATATAATGATACAGCCAGTCATAGCCAATGCCCACGCCGTAGCTCATCTGCGCCGTATCTAAGTAGTGCGTGGGATTCCAATCCTTGAAGGCGCAGACATTGA
Source organism: Faecousia sp. (assembly GCA_045595645.1). Lineage (GTDB taxonomy): Bacteria > Bacillota > Clostridia > Oscillospirales > Oscillospiraceae > JAZOXB01. The sequence goes on along the minus strand of JAZOAV010000006.1, from coordinate 6,241 downwards.
GCATTTCGTCCACAGCTCTTTGGGCGAAGCGCCGTTCTCCGTTGACCTGATAGACCATGGACAGCCAGGTAATGCGCTTGGTGGCTTCGTTGGAAACACTGAGCATGCGCTTGCCGTCAGGAATTTCGTATATGAGCACAGGCTCCTCCAAAATGCCAAGGCAGTAATTGTAGATGCGGACATACCACATTTTCATGTAGGGATCCGTTTGTACCAGCTTCCGCACTCTTGCGAAATCGCTGTCCCTTGCAAGAATTCTGGGGTGTACGCCCTCGGAGCGCGCCTCAAACAGCGAGGTGATTGTGGCAGCGGATGCGCTGGGGGCCGCTTCTGCTCGCAGTGTGCCTATCACGGGCAGTAAGCCCAGCACGATCGCAAACAAAAGCACAAGACTTGTCAATCGTTTGAACATGGAATTTCCTCCTTTTAAATATTTTCCATAAATTAACTATACCATGGCTTTTCCTTCTTTGTCAACAAAAATCTCCTTGCTCATTGAAGCAAGGAGATTTTGTTTCTGTCACAAAAACAGCTTGGCGGCAAGGCACAAAATCACAAGGAAGGCCACATTTGCCGCGGCGAAGATGCCGAGATATTTTTTTGTCTGTTCGGGATGTAAAAGCTTGAATTCATTGAAGGTGATCAGACTGGCAAGGGAGGCAATGAGGGTACCGGTGCCGCCGATGTTCACGCCCAAAAGCAGTGCGGTGTAATCTCCCGTAAAGCGGGACAGCAGGATGGCAGTGGGCACATTGCTGATAAACTGGCAGGTAAGCACCGACACAAGGAGGGTGTCCTTCTCCAACAGGGAGGAGAGCAGCTTGTTGACTGCCTCCATTCGGGACAGATTCCCTGCAAAAATAAAGAAGAAGAAAAAAGTGCCCAGCAGACCGTAGTCTACCATTTTCAGGGATCTGCGATCCACAAACAGGAGAATCAGGGGAATGACGATCAAGCCCAAAACAAAGGGAATCACACGGAACACGATCAGAATGGACAAAAAGAACAGGATGAGATAAAGGATGGTCTTAGGGGCGTCGAGTTTTTTGCCGAATTTGTGATCAATGGAGAATTTGAGAGGCTTGATGGGCAGACAGGCAATCACCAGAAGGGTAACCGCAATCAAAAAAGAAGGAAGCATGATGCCCATAAACTCCCCCGTGGGGATATTAAAATAGGAATACAGATACAAATTTTGGGGATTGCCGAAGGGGGTAAGCATACCGCCCAGATTTGCGGAAATGTTTTGCAAAACGAAAAGATATGCCATGTATCTTTCCTGCTTTGCTACCGAAAGCGCAAAATAACCCAGAGGCAAAAAGGTGATCAGAGCCATGTCGTTGGCAATGATCATGGAGCCGATAAAGGTAATGGTAATGAGCAACAGGAACAGGGAACGCAGATTTCCCGCAATGGTCACAAGCTTACGGGCGAGGATGGTAAAAAACAGGATGTTCCGCAACGCACAAATGACGGCCAAGGTTAAAAACAGACATGAGAGGGTTTTCCAATCAAAATAGTCCAAATAAGCCTTGTCAGGCGGCACAAAAAAGCAAGTAATCAAAGCCGCCAATGCCGCAATGCAGAACACGGCATTTTTCTTGATAAATCTCATTGTTTTCAAACTATCACCCGAAAAACATCAAAATTTTCTGCCGATTTTTGACAAAATCCGGCAGAGCCGCGCTGTATTATAGTACAAACCCAGAGTAAAGTCAATGTTTTTATACGAATTTCAAATCATGCGTACTGAAATACAAAGCGCACCCCTGTTGGGGTGCGGGAGCGCGTCAAAGAACCTGTATCGTAGGGGCGATTCATGAATCGCCCGCCTATGAAATGTTTCGGATTCGCCCACAACGAAACAGAAAAGGAAGCTTTTGCGCCGCGCGAGAGGTTCGTGAACCTCCCTTACAATGCTTTTTGACAGTGTGACAAACCGCACCCCTGTTGGGGTGCGGTTGCGTTTTATTTCTCTTTTGCGTAAGCCACAACGATACGGCGGTGAGGCTCGGTACCGGTGGAGAAGGTGGTGACTTCGGGATAATCCTGCAGCGCAGCATGAATCACATGACGCTCGTAGGCATTCATGGGCTCCAGGGTGAAATTCCGGCGATACTTGGCAGCCTTGGCAGCCATCTTATTGGCCAACTGGCGCAGAGCTTCCTCCCGCTTACGGCGGTAGGAACCGGCATCCACATTGATGCGCAGGCGGGTCTCCCGCTCCCGATTGATGGCATAGCCGGTGAGATACTGAATGGCATCCAAGGTATCTCCGCGACGGCCGATGAGCAGACCGGCATCGCCGCCGACCAGGTCGGCACGATAAGTCTCCTCGTCTACCTTAAAGGCATGGGGAACGGCTTCGGAGCCCATGTGCTTCAGCAGGCCGGACAGGAAGTTCTCAATCTGTGCCTCCACGCTGCCTTCGGCAGCGGGAGCGTAGTTTTTTACTTCCTCTACGGGTGCTTCAACGGGCTTGTGCTCGGGCTTCTTCTCAGCGGGCTTAGCAGGCTTCTTTTCCACAGGCTTGGCAGCCTTCTTCTCAACGGGTTTTTCCTGCTTCTTTTCAGCGGGCTTTTCCTGCTTCTTCTCGGCGGGCTTGCGCTCGGGCTTCTTCTCCGGCTCGATCTTCTTGCCGGGACGGGAAATGACACTGCTGACAGGCTCTACCTTCTCCTTGGGCTTGGCACTGCGGGAGGCAGAGGACAGAGCAGATTTGGGAGCAGCGGGGGCCTCGTCGGGAGCCTCGTAGCTCACCTTGACCTCGGCGGGGGAAGCACCGATGCCCAGGAAGCCGGACTTGGCGTTCTTCAACACCTCGACAGACACGCTGTCCCGATCCAGCTTGAGCTGCTCCAATGCGGCACTGATGGCAAGCTCGATGGTCTTGCCCTTCGTGACGATAAACTTTTCCATGTTAACGATTACTCCTTGTTTTTACCGTAATGCTCGGCACTGTAGGCACGGCCGCGGGCATAGGGACGACCCGGCTCGCCACCGGGGAATTCGTCCTTTTCTTCCTCTGCGGGCAGGCCCAGCTCAGACCGTTTTTTGTTTTCAAAGCTCTTTGTGGCAGCGTCCCGTTCCTGCTTCTCACGGAGCTGCTGCTTCTTCTTGCTGGTATTTTCTACGATTCCATTGGGGTTGGCGGCACGCTTGGCGGCACGGATGCGTTCCTTTTCCGCCTCTTCGGCAGCCAGTTTGGCGGCATTATCCCGCTTTACTTCATCTTCTGCGTCATAGACCTTGCGGTAGTGCCGGGTGAGCACCACATCCTGCAGGATGCCGAACAAGGACTGGGAGACCCAGTACACGGAAATGCCAACGGGGAACATGAAGCCAAAGACCACGGACATGAGAGGCATGGCAAGCTGCATACCCTTCAGACCGTTGGCTTGGGCGGTAGCCGTGTCATGCTCGCCCTTGTCGTTGCTGATGATGGTATTGTTCATCTTCTGGGTGATAAACATGGACAAATAGTTCAGTCCGCCGGAAATCAGAGGCAGCAACGCACCGCCGATTTGCGACCAACTGGTCATCGTCCAAATCTGCCAGGTGGGGGTTTGACCCAAATCGATACCCAGCATGGTCAGCCTCAGGGACTCTACACCCTGCAGTGCTTCAATACCGGCACCGTAGTGCTCTAAGTTGCTGGCAACGCTGAATTGCCAGTAGTAGCCCAAATCGGACAGGGCCTTACCGGTTTCATCGGCAAAGGCTTCCTTGAGCAGAGAAACCACATCTGCATCCAGATGCAGCACATAATCTAAGGGCTGCTGGATGACCCGATACAGGGGGAAGATGATAAGCAGAGGCAAAAGGGACCACAGGCAGCCACCGAAGGGGCTGACGCCCTCGTCCTTGTAGAGCTGTTGTACAGCCTGCTGATAACCGGCCTTGTCGTCGCCATAGGCCAGCTCCAGTTGCTTCATTTTGGGCTGCAGACGGGTCGTTTTCATCATGCTCTTCTTACCCTTAGCACTGGCAGGCAGCAGAATCAGCTTCACAGCCAGAGAGAAGAGAATCAGAGCAACACCGTAGTTACCGGAGAAGGTATAGAACCATTCCAGTACATAGCCAAATACAGTTTTGATCATTTCGTTGTGTTCTCCTAATGCATAGGTCAGGGTACGGGGTCATAAAAATCCCCGTGGTTGAATGGGTTGCACCGTAATAACCGCTTGAAGGTCAACCAGCCGCCCTTGATCGCTCCGTAGCGTTCGATGGCTTCTATGCCGTATTCCGAGCAGGTAGGAATAAAGCGACACTTGCCGGGGAAGGCAGGAGAGATGTATTTGCGGTAGCCTCGAATGAGGAAAATCAGAATATGTTTCATGCTCGCAGACCCAATTTTTCGGTCAGACTGCGGAAGCTGCGCTGTAAGAGAGCGAATTCCGCCTCTACGGCAGCCGAGCGAGCCACGACAACAATATCATAACCGGAGCGCAGTTCACCCTCTTGGGCGCGGTAAATTTCCCGCAGACGGCGGCGCATTCGATTGCGCACCACTGCGTGGCCCAGCTTGGTGCTGACGGTAAAGCCCAGACGGGTGGTGTCCGTGCCGTTGCGACGGCAGTAGATCACCAGATAGCGGTTTCCCGCGCTGGTGCCCCGATGATATAAACGCCGAAAGGCGCTGTTGTCCTTCAAGGAAACAGTATGCAGCATCGTTTTTCCTCCGACGGGCGGATGTTCATGCAAAGGAAGCTCCGGATAAATCGCAAGAGCAATTTGCGAGGGATTTTGTCTCAAATTGAGACATGGAAAACGCAGGAATACTTGGTGTATTTCAAGTTTTCCATGGCGAAAAGTTGGGACAAAAGAACCGCAAAGTGCCGTAGCCGATTTATTCAGAGCTTCCTAAGAAAATAGAGCGAACAGATCACTCCGTTCGCCCCTGATTGACGGTACAAGCAGTATGGTGCGGTCACGGTTCCTTAGGCGGACAGGACAGCTCTGCCTTTTGCACGGCGGCGGGCAAGAACCTTGCGGCCGTTGGCGGTAGCCATTCTCTTGCGGAATCCATGAACCTTTGCGCGATGGCGCTTTCTGGGCTGATAGGTACGCAGCATCTCGTGTACACCTCCTGTAAGATTATGCTCAACACGCAGAGCGTGTAGCAATCAAAAAATGTTGCACATACGCGTGCCTGCATATTATACTCTAAAACAGGCATAAAAGTCAACATAAATTTTTGATTTTTCAAAAATTGTGCTAAAAATTCCGTGAAATACCAAATATTGTGGTTGTCAGAGATGTGCCCAAGGAATCATCGTGTTATGCTGTAGGGAACGGCCTGTGTGTCGTTCCCTGCGAAGCGGGACAAGATGCTACGGATTTGGTGTATCGTGCTCATCGCCCTGCTGTGCAGACAGATTCGTATCGTCTGATGCGTTGATATATATATCCTCGGTGGTTTGCAGGGCGTTCTCCAATAGTAGTCTCGCTTGCAGAATACCCTTGGGCGTGGCAAGCAAATCGATTGCATCGGACACAGCTCCGCAAAGGATCGCGTATAGCCTCTGATAGAGATGTGATGGCATAGAAATCCCTCCTTGCACCATATTATAGACGATTATTATCTAAAAATCAATAGATAATTTCTGTCTGTCGTACAATATGCCGGAGGTGATGTGAGATGAAGCTTTCCTTTGGAGAGAAGATCCGAAATCTGCGGGAAGATAGGGATTTGAATCAAACGCAGTTAGGAGCGGCTGTGAATATGACACAACGAAAGATTTCCTACATCGAGTGCGGAAAATGCGAGCCCAGTGTGGAGGATATTGTGGCCTTTTGTCATTATTTTCGTGTTTCTGCCGACTATTTGCTGGATATCCCAAATCATTATAAAAGATAACAAAAAGCAGCAGGAATTGCTCCTGCCGCCGTTTTATACGATTGCCCAATAAAAACAATGGATAAATTCAAAGTTGCTACTTTGTCTCGTTTTTTGAATCGTAGCGCGCGGCATCCTTGACGCGCCGTGTAGGAACTATCAAATGCGTACAAATTCGGTACTATGTGCTGTCTGCCGCTTACGCGGAGCGCGTCAAGGATGCCGCGCGCTACGAACAAACGAAAAAGGCTGCCGCCAGAGTAGGAACTATCAAATGCGTACAAATTCGGTACTATGTGCTGTCTGCCGCTTACGCGGCGCGCGTCAAGGATGCCGCGCGCTACGAACAAACGAAAAGGGCTGTCGCCGGAGCGACAGCCCTTTGTTACATATTAAAGCTTA
>JAZOAV010000005.1:0-2345 GCA_045595645.1 Faecousia sp. | reverse complement strand
TATCGTAGGGGCGATTCATGAATCGCCCGCCTATGAAATGTTTCGGATTCGCCGAAAATTATGTAAGAAAACGAAACTTTTGAGCCGCGCGGGAGGTTCGTGAACCTCCCCTACAAAGTTTTTTGATAGTCTGGGACGCCTCTCCGAGGCGTCCCTGCGAATTCTAACGAAGATGATACCATTTCGGTAGTGCCCACGCGGGTCGATGTGGGCATCGACCCCTACGATTTCTATTGCACTTCCGTCTATATTGTAGGGAAAGGCACATAGGCCGTTCCCTACGAAAGAATTACGGGCGTTTGGCGGTGGAACGGCGGTTTGCATCCGCGCGGCGGCGGGTCGCATTGTCACGGTTCGCGTGGCTGCGGTTTGCCGTATGATCCCTGCGAGGATTGCGATTGGCAGGATTGGGGCGTTTTGGATTGCTTCTTCCTGCAAGGAGGCTTCGTTTTTGGGCAAATCTCTGCCCGTAACGCAGCTCAGACATGATTTCGCAATAGAGACGGTAAAATTCCAAGGCATTTTTCGGCTTGTGCCGCTCGGAAACCAGCCAGAGACAAGGCTCGCTGCCACCCTCGCCAAAGCGACGGGCAAAGGCACTTCCCAAGCCCAGCATCTCCGCATAGGGCAACATTTTGTAGAAATACTGACTGTCAACGGTCAACAGGCGATGGGCAACATCGTTGCTTGCCTTCCGCAGGAAGCGGCGCAGACCTAAAATCTCCTTCAACAGCTCCTCACCGGGGCCGCTGCGCCGTCCGCCGAAGCGGGTTACAAAGGCACAGAAGAATTGCAAAGCCACATTTCCAACCATGAGCAAAGTACATTTTGCGTACAAGCCCGTCAAAATCAGAACGGCTGCGGCAGCACTGCCAAGCAGCAATCGCAGCATACCGTCCCGACGGCTGAAGGCATAGACCGCCTGTTGTGTTATGTAACACAGCGCAATTCCCAGAAGACTCAGCACCACCAGCCAGATCCATCGGCTGGGCTTTCCTGTCAGCATCAGGTCAGAGCACAGAACACTGACAAAGCCGCCGCCCAACAGTGCCCCGCTACGCAGTAAAAGGGGACTTCCCGAATTGGGAAGGAACAGTCGCCGCTGCCAATACGCTTTGAGCTGCTCGCCCTCCTGCTTGACCGCGCTCATGAAGCGGCTGCTGGGAACTTCGCAAATGTCCGAGCGGCTGAACAGGGCGTGGAACAGGCGTTGCTCGGCAGCCTTGCGCTCGTTGCCCATCTCCATGGTTTTTTGGATGCAAAGCTGACCACGGCGGTTTTTCCAAAGCACCACATATCCCCAATTTCCCCAATGCGCCAGCAAGGAGGCAATATCGGGAGACATACCGTGGATCTGACAGGGGAATTCTCCTGCACTGCTGTCCAAATTCACCGCCTGCAAGGGGTGAATCCGCAGAGCTTTGTTGCGCAGGCGCAGGAACCAATAGACGATGCAAACCAGCGCAAGCAGGAAGAATCCCAATTTGGCAACTCCCACCGTTTGACCCGGCAGATGGCGCAAATCAAAGCTATCCGGCTGGAATTCCAGCTCCATCGTCATGGTTTCGTGATCCCGAAAGGCAATTTGTGAATCAGCAGTGACCACATTATCCGTCACCTTAATGTGCAGATAATTGTCGATGTCCTCCTGATAATAGGAGCTCTTCCATGTGGGCAGCTTCGTGATTTCCACAGGGAAGCGTGCCGTTATGTGATATCGGTTGATGGGCAGAGCAAAGCCGTTTTCGGGAATTTGCAGAGTGAAATACTGGCCGCTCTCGTCCTCCGTCATGGTACACGGCAGGCTGTAGCTGCACGAAAAGCTCTGACTTCCGCTGAAGCCAAAGTTGTTTTCAAACACCACATACTCCACACCCTCACGGCTGTCCGTGTCAAAGGCACCGGAAGCGTTGATGTCGTAAGCGTCCGTGCCCAGGGGGATCAAAAATTCCTTGGCAGTGGATGCAAACTGTGCCTGTATGGAAAGGTTGACACGGCAGGTACCGCCGCTGTCCACCTCCACCTCTATTTCCAAGGCTTTGATTTCATCGGATGCCGCCGAAACCGTTCCCGTAAACAAGCAGATACATATTATAATGAGTAAGAGTCTCTTTATCATTAGAAACACCTCCTTAATTTAACATTTTAACATATCCCCACGAAAAATGCAAGAAAAAGTAGAGGATGACAGCGCGATAGAAACCGTAGGGGTCGATGCCCACATCGACCCGTGTACGCACCATTGACAACCGGCGCACCACTGTTCCTGTTCGTAGGGGCGAACTGTGTTCGCCCGCGTGTAGGAACCACCGAATTTGTACGATGTTGGTCATGCGTACCGTCTG
>JAZOAV010000004.1:0-1592 GCA_045595645.1 Faecousia sp. | reverse complement strand
GTAGGGAATGACCTATGTGTCATTCCACAGAATATTCCTCAAAATATGCAATAGGGAACGGCACACAGGCCGTTCCCTACAGTTAGAATTTAATAAATATTCATTTTCGGGGCTGTTTCATTCATTTTGAGACAGCCCCGTGGGCGTTCAAAGAACGCCGCTACAAATTCTTTTGTAAATTTAACACTATTTCGGGAACTTCTCTCTGTCACTTTCGTCAAACACTCAGGTAGCACGCCAAAGTTTTTTGTGACAGGAGGAACATCCCATGAAAAAGCTGATCTGTTTATTACTGCTTGTCGTATTTTGTCTGCCTCTGCACGCCTGTAGCCAAGCCTCTGCCGCAGAGGATTTGCTGGCAGACATCACGCCCCAACCCCCTGTAACCCGCCTAGCAGATGACGCATACGGCCTCGCCAACACCCAATTTTCCCTTGCGCTTCTGCAAAACACCTATCAAGATGGCGAAAACTGCGTTTTGTCCCCCTATTCCGCCCTCAACGCCTTAGCCATGACCGCCAACGGTGCGAGCGGTCAGACTCTTTCCGACTTTGAATCCATCTTCGGTCTGCCCATCTCGGAGCTGAACGCCTATCTGGCAGGCATCCCCGACAGCGAGGAAATCAATATCGCCAACGCCATTTGGATCAAGGAGACCTTCCAAGTAAACACGCCCTTCCTGCAAACCGTTGCCGACCACTACGATGCCGCCGTGCGCCGTGCCCCCTTCAACGAGGAAACTCGAAAGGAAATCAACAAATGGGTTTCGGAGCAGACCAAGGAGCGCATCCCCGAGCTGCTAAAAAACCTCGACCCCTCCACCAAGCTGTGCTTGGTCAACGCGCTGTGTTTTGACGGTCGTTGGCAGAATCCCTACGAGGAGCATCAAATCGTCAAACGCAATTTTACCGCCGCCGACGGCACCAAAACAGAAACGGATATGCTTATCGGCACGGAGGGCCGCTATTTGGAGACGGAACATGCCATCGGCTTTAGCAAACGCTACGAGGGCGGCAGATACGAGTTTTTCGCCCTTTTACCCGACAAAGGCTTGGCAATGGAAGACTTTTTAGCTTCTCTCCGCGGCGAACAGCTCTATGAAGCCCTGCAATCGCCACAATATACCACCGTGTACACCACCATGCCCAAGCTGAAACTGGAATACGGCTGCGGTCTGAATACTGCATTGGAGCAAATGGGCTTACAGGATGCCTTCACCGACAATGCAAACTTCTCCGCCATGAGCGAAACACCCCTGAAAATCGATTCGGTCATTCATCAGGTCTTCTTCGAGCTGGACGAGGGCGGCACCAAGGCCGCGGCCTCCACGGCTGTGATAATGACAGAAGCCGCCATGGCAGAACCCGACCCCGAAATCCCCAAGGAAGTACACCTCCTGCGCCCCTATGTCATGGGCATCTACGACCAATATACCCAAACCATTCTCTTCCTCGGTGTCATTGACCAAATCTCCTGACACAAAAAGGAACTATAAATTAACTTGTATCTATGTTCAAAGAGACACCGGGAGCAAGCCCCCACCCTACAAACATGTCAAGTAAGACATCGTAGGGCGGGGGGCTTGCTCCCGC
>JAZOAV010000003.1:0-3812 GCA_045595645.1 Faecousia sp. | reverse complement strand
CTGGCGATGTCTGAGCAAGCACTGGATTTGGATATCCAAACCCGCTTGTCCTGGGCTTGCAGCCCCTGAAACCCTGCAATTTTAAGGAGGACAAAATGAGAACAAGAACGAAGTCAATTTTGATCCGGCTGACACCGGAAGAGTTAGAAACCATTACACAAAACGCAGAGCGAGCGAAGCTACCAAGAGAGAAATATTGTCGCATGGTTCTGCATGGAACAAAGATCAAGGAAGCACCACCGGAAGAGTTTTACAGCTTGATTATGGAGGTGCGACGAGTGGGCGTACATCTGAATCGCATTCTTCGCAAAGCAGAGGCAGGGGGTATCTTGGATGTGCCTATGATCCGTGAGAGCATAAAAGAACTCTATGCAACAGAGGATATGCTCCTTGATACATTTCAGCATGAGGAACCGAAACGGGGAAAGAAACGCAAAACAGGAGACACATTGAAGGAGGAAGACTTATGAACAAAGCAAAAGCAGAATATTTGAACATAGCACAGCTACGACCTTTCAAGGGTCATCCATTCCAAGTGAAGGAAGATGAAGAAATGGAGCAACTGGTGTGGAGCATTTTGACTCAAGGACTACTGACACCTTTGGTTGTACGACCCACGGGAAATAATCAATACGAGGTAATTTCCGGGCATCGGAGATTACACGCATGCAAGAAGGCAGGGATCGAAACGGTCCCTGCTTTAGTTTATCCCATGAGCAAAGATGAAGCTACGGTTGCCTTGGTGGATAGTAATTTGCACCGAGAAAAGCTATTGCCCAGCGAAAAGGCATGGGCTTATCGTCTGAAAGCAGAAGCTCTTGATCGGCAAGGAAAACGATCTGATTTAACTTTGGGACAAGTTGTCCCAAAGTCAGAACGGTGGCGAACCACTGCTGAAATCGGGGATCAGACGGGCGAAAGCTACAAGACAGTTCAGCGGTATATCCGCTTGACCCATCTGATTCCACCTTTGTTACAGAAGGTTGATGAAGGGAGAATTGCCCTTTCTCCCGGTGTGGAGCTGTCTTATTTGGACGGAAAAACGCAGGAACTTGTTTTAGATGCTATGGGGCGTGAGGATTGCACCCCATCCTTTTCTCAGACGGTAAGAATGAAGCAGCTGTTTCGGGAAGGTCAGCTTTCTGTGGAAGTGATCAATTCTATCATGGCAGAGCAGAAAGCAAACCAAAAGGAACACATCCGCATTCCAAAGGAGCGCTTGCAGGGGATTCTGCCACAAGGTATGAGTAGTCAAAAGACAGAAGAATTTATTTTGAAAGCCTGTGAGTATTACAAGAAATACTTTCAGAGACAAAGAAGCCAAGAACGATGAAGGAGGACAACATGAACCACAATATGAGAATTTTTGTAGGCTTAGGAAGCCAAGAGCAAGAGTACACCATCAATGGTGTGAAGTATATCGTAAGTTCCGCTTATCAAAAGCCTGATTTTAAAGAAGACACCACCATTATGAACCGATTTAAGCGTTTGACAGTCAATGAGCCCATACCTTTGCAGGAGGAAGAATCTTCTGATACAATGGATGCGGAATATGTGTGTTCGACTGTCGGGAAGGAGGATAACTAAATGCAGTCGAAAAAGAAAAAGAAAGACACGAGCATAACCGCCCTATACTGCCGTCTATCTCGTGATGACGGCACAAACAACGATAGTAATTCCATAGTGAATCAAAAAAGATTATTGCAGAAGTACGCAAAGGAGCAGGGTCTCGGAAATACTCGTTGCTATGTGGATGACGGATACACAGGAACAAACTTCAACCGCCCCGGATTCCAAAAGCTCTTGGAGGACATTGAACAAGGCTATGTTACTACGGTGATCGTCAAGGATATGTCCCGTTTGGGCAGAGATTATCTGCAAGTAGGCTATTACACAGATACCTATTTCCCGGATCACAATATCCGCTTCATTGCCATCAATGATTGTGTGGATAGTGATGATGGGGAGAATGAGTTTGCTCCCTTCCGCAACATCATGAACGAGATGTATGCAAGGGATATTTCAAAAAAGATTCGATCTTCTCACCGTCTCAGAGGTAATGCAGGAGAACCCCTTTCTCAACCGCCTTATGGGTATCTGAAATCTCCTGAGAATAAGAAAAAGTGGATCATCGATCCTTATGCCTCTCAAATAGTCAAAGATGTATTCCGTATGTGCTTAGAAGGAAAAGGCAATGAAAGCATCGCTCATATATTGCAGGAAAGAAAGATTTTGGTTCCTATGGCATACTGGCAGTCTCTTGGATTGGGGCGAGGTGGCAAAAGGGTACATCCTGATCCCTACCGTTGGAACAAGAGTACCGTTTCCAAAATGCTGACACAGCAGGAGTATTGCGGAGATGTGATCAATTTCAAGACCTACTCCAAGTCGTTTAAGCATAAGGAACGGTTAGAGAATCCGGAAGAGAATTGGGCTGTTTTCAAAGACGTCCATGAATCGATCATAGACCGAGAAACATTTGAACGGGTACAGAAAATGATGGGAGAAACAAAACGCCGTTCCCCCAAGAAGGAGAACGGCGAAAAGAGCCTGTTTTCGGATTTGCTCTATTGTGCGGATTGTGGCAGCAAGCTATGGCATCACTACAATACTATCAATCGAGATATTCGCTTTTTTAGCTGCTCCAACTACAAAACAGACACCAGAGGCACTTGTCCCACCAGGCACTATATCCGAGAGGATGCCATAGAACAGGTGGTGTTGTTGGAGTTACGCCGTCTGGCCGATTTCCTGAGAGCAGATGAAGAAGCCCTTGCAGATATTCTGGAGCAGAAAACCGCTGCAGATATGAAGGCTGAGAAAAGGTATCTGGAAGAAGAACTTCGGAAAGCCACCGCCCGAAACGATACAGTATCTACAATGTTTGAAAAGCTGTACGAGGACAACGCAAGCGGCAAGGTTTCTGATGAATGGTTCCTGCAGCTATCCCACAAATACGAAGTAGAACGGATGGAACTAAAATCCAAAATAGCCGAAATCCGCATCAAGCTGAACGATCTCGGTGCAATGGAGCGGAATAAGGATTTGTTTGTGAATGCAATCCGAAAGTTCATGGATCTGGACCATCTGACAGCACCCCTTCTGCGAGAACTGATAGACCGAATCGAAGTTCACGAAACAGAAGGCACCGGCAAACACCGCACCCAGCGGATCACCATCTACTACAAATTCGTGGGCTACATCGATATTCCCGAATGTTGCGATTTCCACATTGCCGAAACTCGCCAAGGTGTTGCAGTCACATATCTGACCCAAACTGCCTAAAAACAAAAGGAGCAGATAAAAACCTGCTCCGAAAATTCAGAAAACGCACCGAATCCACGGAAAGACAAAGAAATCGAGTGTTCATAACTCAAGTCCGTTATGAACACTCGATATGGTCCGGGCTGCGGGACTTGAACCCACGGTCTCCTGGTCCCAAACCAGGCGCGATACCAAACTTCGCTAAGCCCGGGTATTAGAATGTAGCTACTGATTAGCGGCAAACGGGAAGGGAGTGTGTAAGCGTTTGATGCTCCTTGCCTCAACCATCATATACTATACACAATTTTTCGCAAAAAAGCAAGAGCTGAAAGAACTTTTTGCAAAAAAGTCTACTGCGGAATTTGTCTTTGCCCCTCCGCTCTTGTGTTCAAAAAGAGTGGAGGGGCTGTTATTGAAGGTGCTTTGGATTCTATTGTGCTTTTTTGCTTTCTTGCTTCTTTTTTATGTCGTGAATTACAATGCCTGAAATCACAGTCACGAGCTGAATCGTGTGTGTAATCATCGGGCCTTTGGAAAGATTCACAAGG
>JAZOAV010000002.1:0-8295 GCA_045595645.1 Faecousia sp. | reverse complement strand
GGTGCTTGTACGCAACCCTCCGGCGCTTCGCGCCACTTGGAATAAGGAGCGATTGCCACCGGCAATCGGTTATCAGTATCGCTTCGCTACCCTTGAAAGGGAGGCCTATTAGATTCCCCCTTAAAAGGGGGACAAGTGCGGCGCGCACCATCGACATGGTGCAAATTCGGTGGTGCCTGCATGGGCGATTCGTGAATCGCCCCTACGAAGAAAAACGAAGCTCCCAGTGGCAGAATTGTCGCTGAGAAAGGATAACATATGGAAAAGACATTTCGGGAATTAGGTGTCAGCGAGGAAATTTTGCTGGCACTGGAAAAACAGGGGGTCAGTGCCCCCACAAAGGTGCAGGAGAAGGCGATCCCGCCCCTTCTGCAATGGAAGGATGTCATTGCCAAAGCCCCCACGGGTACGGGCAAGACCTTTGCCTTCGGAATTCCCATGCTGGAGCATGTAGATGTAAACGAGGAAACGGTGCAGGGCTTGATTTTGGCCCCCACACGGGAGTTGGCTCTGCAAATCGGGGACGAATTGAAGGGTCTGCTCGCCTATTATAAGGATATTCGGGTGGCCGTCCTCTACGGCGGTCAGCGCATGGAGCCCCAGCTCCGCGCCCTGAAAACCAAGCCTCAAATCATCGTGGCTACCCCCGGTCGCCTGATGGATCACTACAATCGAAAAAACATCCGCTTTGACAAAATCAAAACCGTGGTACTGGATGAAGCCGACCGTATGCTGGACATGGGCTTTTTCGACGATGTGACCGCCATCTTGAACCGCATTAAAAATCGGGTGAATTTGGGGTTGTTCTCCGCTACCATCTCTCAGGAGGTTATGACGGTGAGCTGGATGTACCAGCGCAACGAGGTGGAGATCACCGTGGCGGCAGAGGCGGAGTCCAAGCCCGACATCGACCAGTATTCCATCACCGTGCCCCGTCTGGAAAAGACCCTTGCCATGCAGCGGATTTTGGAGTCGGGCGTGTTTGAGCGGGTCATCGTGTTCTGCAACACCAAGGTCATGTGCCAACGCCTGTCGGACGATTTGCGGCAGTTAGGCTTCCGCGCCGACTGTCTCCACGGGGACATCAAGCAGAGCGTGCGGGAACGCACCATGAGTGCCTTCCGAAACGGCAAATTGCCTGTGCTCATTGCTACGGATGTGGCGGCGCGGGGCATTGATGTAGACGATGTGGACGGTGTGATCAATTTCGATGTGCCTGACGAAAACGAATACTACATCCACCGCATCGGCAGAACAGGTCGAGCGGGCAAGAAGGGCATTGCTTTTACGCTCATCGGCTCGTTCCCCGAAAAGGCCAAGTTGGATGAAATCGCAAAATTCGCGGAATTTTCCATTACCCCCATGATTTTTGACGAATACGGCTGTCTTTGCCCCGCTCCCGAGGAGGAAAAACCCCAACCGAGGAGGAAATTCTGATGCGTCGTGCCGAATTTTTGATGCTATTGCTCTGCTGTCCCCTGGGGCGGGATTTACCTGTGCTGAATCGGCGGGAATACCGCCGCCTTGCAGACCTGATGTTAGAGCATCAGAGCATGCTGGATGACCGTCCCATGAGCATTTCGCTGTTACAGGACATTGGATGCCGCTTGCAGGAAGCGGAAAAAATTTACCGCCTGCTGGAAACGGAGCGGGAAGGCTGGCTCTATCTGCAAAGACGACCCGCCGTTACGCCTGTGTGCCGCCTGTCGTCCTATTTTCCCTCCACGCTGCGCCGCTTGGAGGAGTGTCCCGCTGCGTTGTTCTGTCTGGGAGATATCGGCATCCTGAAGCTGCCCCGCATTTCCCTTGTGGGCAATCGGAATTTGACGGGACGGGGAGAGCTCTTTGCCCTGCAAGCAGGTCGCTGGGCGGCCAAGCATCAGTATGTGCTGGTGTCCGGCGGGGCCCGCGGTGCCGATACGGTAGCCATGAATGCCTGCTTGGAGGCCGGCGGTAAGGTGATTTCCGTTCTGCCCGACCGTCTGCCCACGCTGCCCCAAGAGAATATTCTGTACATCAGCGACGAGGGCTACGATATGGATTTTACCACCGCCCGTGCCCTGCGGCGCAACCATTATATCCACGCCATGGGCGAGCGCACCTATGTGGCGCAGTGCTTGGAATGTAAGGGCGGCACCTGGAGCGGCGCAAAGGACAATCTGCACCGCCGCCTGTCGCCCCTGTTTGTGAACATGGACAACAGCGAGGGCAGTCGGGAGCTTTTGGCGATGGGTGCCTATCCCGCCGAATTCCCCACAAAACGATTTTCCTTTCTTCGCAGCCCCCGATTTTCCATGGAGGTCGCCGAGGAAACGGTTTTCGATGTGCGGGACTTGACGGAGCTGCCTGCAAAGGACTTTGTAAACTATTTTGTGCGGGAGAACTTGGAAAATCTGATTCCGATGCTAATCGAAGAATGATTTGCCTTGCGGCATATCACTTGTGCTTATCGACTTAACGCAGCATCACGATTTCTCGCAGAGACTACCGAAATAGATGTCCCCCTTTGAAGGGGGATACAGGGGGTTGCGTGTAGGAACTATCGTTTCCCAATGCACTTTACCCGTTCAATGATTCATTATTCATTAAAAAACAACCCCCCTACCCCCCTTCAAAAGGGGGGCTTGGTGCCGAGCAACCTTCGCTTGCCGTGTTAAGTCGATAAGCATAATTTTATTTGCAGAGAAACAAGAAGTCAGGAGGAACACTATGAGAATACTTGCCATCGATTACGGAGATGCCCGTACGGGAATTGCCATCTCCGATGCCATGGGGCTCATCGTGGGGCAGACTACGGTGATTCACAGCCGCCGCCCCGAAAAAACCGCCGCTGAAATCGCCCGTTTGGTGCAGGAAAGCGGCGCAGAGCGGCTGGTCATGGGCTTTCCCCGCAATATGGACGGCTCCGAGGGCCCTCGGGCAGACTTGTATCGAGAGTTTGCCGCCTTGGTAGAACAGACCACGGGCATGTCCGTGATGCTTTGGGACGAACGGCGCACCACCGTGGAAGCCCACAACATCCTCTCTGATTGCAACTACCACGGCAAAAAACGGAAAAACACCGTGGACGCGGTCGCCGCCTCCCTGATTTTGGAGGGTTATCTGTCCTTCCTGTCCCGATAGAATGATTGGACCTGTGCGCTGTTATTGCGAAATCTTTGTGCCGCGTCGTAGCGCGCGGCATCCTTGACGCGCCTGTGTGCACCATCGATCACACATCATCTTCGTTAGAATTTGTAGGGGTCAAAAGTTTCGTTTTCTTCTTTCATTTTTGCGAATCCGAAACATTTCAAAGGCGGGCGATTCATGACTCGCCCCTACGATAAAGTGGCTGCCTCATGGATGAAATCCAGCACTTGATGGAGATTCTTCTTTCCAAAAGAGATCGTCTCATCATTGAGGACAAGACACGGCACGCTCATCACCTGATACCGATTCTTTAAATCCTCAAAATGGGGAATATCATATACATGGGCAGTAATATTGCCATTCTCTGCGGCGATCCGTTGCGCTGCCTTTACCAAATCCGGACACATGGTACACGACAATGTGACCAGAATCTTCATATCCGTGGGCTTTGTGATGGCGGCGATCCTCTGCCTTATGTCTTCCTCAATGGCCTGTCCCGGTCCGGCGGCATTGTAGAGACCCAAGACAAAAGAGCTGAACTCATGCCCCCCGGGAACGCCGTGGAAGGCAAGTCCCGTTTCTGCGCCATCCGCAAGACAGATGCTTACGCAGGGCGCAACGCTTGCAGAAGCCTGTCTGTCTGCCACCTGCACGGTTAGCTTATCGGAAAGCTCTGCAAGGGCAGTCATAAAATGCTCCAGCTCTGCTGAAATGGGGCGACTGTCTAAATAGAGCTTTAGCATGAGCGGCCGTTCCATACGGCTGAATACGGTATCCAACTGCTGGCGCATCTCGGGCGTAAACAGATCGTGCTCCTCCACAGAAAGCTCCGGTTCAGAAGCTCCGCTGTCCGCTTTCCGGTGACGCTGTAAGGGAAAATCCGGCCGCAAACCGGTTTTTCGCTGCATCGCCGCCGCATATTTTTCCAATTCCGTTGCCGCTAAAGCACCGTCGCTTGTGGCGGTCACCACTTGCCGCAAGGGTTTGATACATACATCTCCCGCCGCATAAACACCTCTGACATTGGTCTGCTGAGAAGGGTCCGTCACAATATAGCCCTGCTCGTTGCACTCCACCACACCATTCAGCATCTGCGTAGCAGGTGCATAGCCCGCAAACACAAAAACACCAAAGGACTCTCGGCTCTGATACTCCGTCACCTCACCGGTGGCGGTATTTTTATATCGTGCGTAGGTCAGCCCGTTTTCGCCGGATACTTCCTCCATCACCGTATTGGTCAGCACCGTGATTTTCTCGTGGTTTCTTGCCTGATCGGCCACGGATGCAGCACAGGAAAAGTCGTCCTTGCGGATCAAAATTGTCACATGACGGGCAAATTTCGTCAAAAATACACTTTCCTCCGCCGCAGCATACCCGCCGCCGACAACAAAAACCTCTTTTCCTGTAAAGAACTCGCCGTCGCAGGTGGCGCAGTAGGCAACGCCCCGTCCCTTGTGCGCTTCCTCGCCTTTGAAACCAACGGTTCTCGGGTGGGCACCGGTTGCCAAAAGGATGCCAAAGCAGCAGTAGGCATCCTTACCGGCGTGCACCGTCTTGATATCGCCGGAAAGGTCAAAGCCGGTGACCTCTGCCAGCTTAAATTCCGCGCCGAAGCTCTCTGCTTGCTGCCGTATGGTATCCGTCAAGGCTTTGCCGCTGGTTTTGGCAATCCCGGGATAGTTCACGACCTCGTGGGTGATGGCGATCTGCCCGCCGAACTGCTCCTTTTCCAAAACCACTACACGATATTTTGCTCGGGCAAGGTACAGTGCGGCGGTCAGCCCCGCAGGGCCACCGCCGACAATCACGACATCATACAGCGTTTCCATCAAAGCTGTCCTACCAGATCTAAGCTGGGCTTCAGTGTCTCGGCACCGGGCTTCCAGTTGGCAGGGCACACCTGATCACCGTGGGCGTGGACAAACTGACAAGCCTGCACCTTGCGCAGCAGCTCCTCTGCATTTCTGCCCACATTACCGGCAGTCACCTCATAGCCTACGATCCTGCCCTCGGGATTGATGATGAAAGTTCCCCGCTCAGCAAGGCCGTCTGCTTCGATCAGCACCTCGAAATCCTTGCAGATGCTGTGGGTAGGGTCAGCCAGCATGGGATAATGGATCTTCCGGATGCGCTCAGAGGCATCGTGCCATGCCTTGTGGACGAAGTGGGTATCGGTAGACACAGCATAAACCTCGCAGCCGACGGAACGGAACTGCTCGTATTTATCCGCCAGATCTTCCAGCTCCGTGGGACACACAAAGGTAAAGTCTGCCGGATAGAAGAAAAAGACACTCCATTTCCCAAGGATATCTTCCTTGCTTACAAACTTAAAGTCATTTTCATGATAGGCATAGGTGCGAAAATCGGCAACTTCTTTATTGATCATAGACATACTTACTTCCTCCACAAATCATGTTGATTACAAAATGCGTACACTGCCCGAACTGCATCCCCGTCACAGAGGGAGAATTTCGCCTTGGGCTTGTCATCCGGATCTAAATGGGCATATTGAATGCCGTGCTCGGTTTCCAGACACACCCATTCAATATAGTGCTCCTGCGTCATAGGATGCTCTGCCGCTCCAACGGTTACATGGACGGTATTTCCTTCAACCGTGTATACAGGGATATGTTTTTCCCCGGAGGCTTCCGTGAAGCCCGGAATCAGCTCCTGCATTTCCTCTCCGCAGCAATAGATCGGAACACCTGCGTTACGGATCATTGCGACAGTATTGCCACAATGCTTACAAATCAAAAATGTTTGTTTCATACACAACTCCTCCCTGTGAAAAGTGTGCCCAAATAAAAATCAATAATGCATGGAAAGCTTGGCATACTATCCATAAAAGGAAGTGACATTATGAAGCGCAGTATTTCCTATCGACGAGGCTTCATCCCATACGCATTGGCCGCCTTTTTAATTGGAATCGTGGGAGGATTTTCCACAGTTTTGGGGCCTGCTTTTGTGCAAGATATTGGGATTGCCTATAACAACACCACCTGGACTGCTCTGGCACAGGCGATATCCACCGCCGCCTGCGCCCCCATCCTTGGTAAGATCGGAGATGTGATCGGTCGCAGGAGAACGCTTTTGTTGGGCATTGTGGTATTCACCTTAGGTAATCTTTTATCCGCCCTTGCAGACTCTCTTGTATTTATGATGGCAGCTCGATTTATTGTAGGTGTTGGCACGGCGGCCATGAGTCCGGTCATTCTTGCCTACATTGCCACAGAGTTTCCGCAAGACAAAATCGCGAAGGGCTTTTCCCTATATATGCTTCTTTCCAGTGCGTCGGTGATCATCGGGCCGACCATTGGCGGATTGATCGTTTCTTCTTACGGATGGCGCAGTATGCAGTGGGTATGCGCTGCCATTTGCGCCGGAATCCTTGCAGCCTGCGCCCTTGCCTCCCGAAACCAGGTTTCCACGAAGAAACCACTGCAAAGCTTTGATGTGTCCGGTGCGATCCTGATCGTGATTTTTTTTAGCCTGCTGCTGTGCATTCCTTCTTTCGGGCAGAACTTCGGCTGGACATCACTGCCATTTCTTATCGTGCTATCTGCGGCTTTTGTTGGTTTGGCGGGTCTGTTTGCGGTAGAAAAAAGGGCTGCTCACCCCATTTTGTCGGGCAGCTTTATGAAACGCAAAGCTTTTATATGCAGTGTTCTTGCCTTATTCCTGACCCAAGGGCTGATGCAAGCCAATATGACCAATACCATCGTCTTTGTCAATTACACCCAACCAAACAATGGCGCCATTTCCGGCTATGCGATCTCGGTATTGTATGTGGGCATGTCTCTGGGTTCGGTCATTCTCGGACCACTTGCTGACAAATTTGCTCCCAAAAGGATTCTTGTGGGATCGTTCCTGCTGACGGGCGTTGGGTGCGGTATTCTACTGCTGTTCACGGAAGGAACCTCTGTCTTTTTGATGATGGCTGCCCTTGGGGTTTTGGGCTTTGGTCTTGGCGGAAACGGCACCATCTTTATGAAAGTCGTCCTCTCCGGACTTACACCCCGGGAGGCCGGCGCAGGCACAGGAACCTACGGCCTGTTCCGAGATTTGGCAGCGCCGTTCGGCGTGGCAGTCTTTGTGCCGCTGTTTACCAACCGGATCACAGGCAGAATTGCCGCAGGGACAGCAGAACCGGCTGCCGCAGTTGCCGCCATCCATTTCCTGGCAATCACAGAAATTCTATGCGTGGCATTGGGCATCGTCGCAGTTGCCTGTCTGCCAAAACAAAGAACGGAAAAGGAGAATGAACATGAGATTAGAAGGTAAAGTCGTACTGGTGACCGCTTCCACGAAGGGAATTGGCTTAGCCATTGTGAAAAAGTGCGCCGGAGAGGGGGCGCGGGTCTATATGGCTGCCAGAAATATGGATCGGGCGCAGGAAATCGCACGCACATTAAACGGCGTGAAATGTGTGTACAATGATGCTACAAAGGCAGAAACCATTTCTTCCATGGTAGAGGATGTGGTTACGGATGCCGGCCGTATTGATGTGTTGGTCAACAACTTTGGAACCTCCAATCCCGAAAAGGATCGGGATTTTGTCAATACGGATGCACAAATTTTTTTAGACACGGTAACTTTAAACCTGCGCAGCGTTTTTATGGCAAGCCAGACCGCAGCGAAGCATATGGCTGGGCACGGCGGCAGTATCATCAACATTTCCTCTGTCGGCGGGCAGGTGCCGGATATATCGCAGGTTGCTTATGGTACCAGCAAGGCTGCCATTAACTACCTGACAAAGCTGATTGCTGTGCAGGGGGCCAAACACCATATCCGATGCAATGCCGTCCTTCCCGGTATGACCGCCACAGAAGCGGTTGAAAAGCATCTGTCTGATGATTTTCGAAATCTGTTTCTGCGGCATATCCCTCTCGGGCGGATCGGCCTGCCGGAGGAGATCGCCGCAGCGGTGGTGTATCTGGCAAGCGAGGAAGCGGCATATACAACCGGACAGATCCTTGCTGTGTCAGGCGGTTTCGGCTTGGCAACACCGGTTTACGGCGACTTAGTGAACAAAACGAATCGTCGCTGATTTGCCCAAGCCTTCCCAAACGCAGCCAAAATACCGCAGATGACGGAAAAAAGCGGTAAAGGCGGATGCCATCCGCCTTTACCGCAGAGCGTGTCAAAGAACCTGTATCGTAGGGGCGA
>JAZOAV010000001.1:0-4096 GCA_045595645.1 Faecousia sp. | reverse complement strand
GGCTGTCTCAAAATGTATATGTAGGGAATGACCTATGTGTCATTCCACAGAATATTCCTCAAAATATGCAATAGGGAACGGCACACAGGCCGTTCCCTACAGTTAGAATTTAATAAATATTCATTTTCGGGGCTGTTTCATACATTTTGAGACAACCCCTCTCTTTTTAATAGGGTCGGATATAGTGGGCACTGATATCGGGAGCAGGGCGGATTTTGATACCTGAAACAATGCCCATTGCTAAGAAGGAGGTCATAATGGAAGTGCCTCCGTAGCTGATGAAGGGCAGAGCCAAGCCGATAACCGGAAGCAAGCCCAGACACACACCCACATTGATCATAATCTGGAACAGAAGCATAGATGCAATGCCCATACAAATCAGACGGTTCATATAATCCGGCGACTTCATACCGATGTAAATGATGCGTCCAACGATGGCCAGCAGAATCAGCAGAATAAACAGGCAGCCGAACAGTCCAAGCTGCTCACCCGTTGCGGAAAAGATTGCGTCCGTATGCTTTGCAGGGAGAGAGGATTCACTGATGTTACCTTCAAACAGGCCCAAGCCCGTCAAACCGCCGCCTCGCAATGCCTTAAAATTCTGCACGCTCTGATAGCGCACGCCCCAGGCATTGGGGTCGATAGTCTCATCAAAAAGCACCATGATTCGCTCTTTTTGGTCTCCACGAATGCCATAGGTCCAAATCGTCGGCCCAACAAGGATAATGGCAAGGATTCCAGTCAAAAACCACCAGAGACTCACGCCGCCCACATAAGCCATCGCAAGAAAGATGAACACGAAAATCAGTGCCACACCTGTATCCCGCGACAGCACGATGATCAAGCCCACCAGGAACACCATATGGAACGCCAGAGGAAAGACATTTCGGGGCGAGGAAATGCGGGTCTGATTCACGCTCATGGTCTTTGCCAAAATAATAATGTAGGTGATTTTGCACACCTCAGCCGGCTGAATATTAAAGGGCAGGAAGGGCAGCGAGATCCAGCTCTTATTACCCGTCTCGCCTTCTACGCCAAAGGGAATAAGCATCAGCAAAAGCACCGTATTAAACAGAAACATGATTGTTCTGTAGCCTGCCAAAAAGTCGATATCCACAGCAGAAATAGCCAAATACAGCAGAGCCCCCGCAAACATCGTTCCCATCTGCACCGTCAGATAACGAGTGTTCCCCTCGTTTTCCGTCACGGCATAAATCAAAACAATGCCAAAAATCGTCGCTATCATACACAAAGCCAGCAGAATCATGTCACCCTTGGTGATAACCTTCCGCAAACCTGCACTGAATTTTTTCACTTGCTCACCTCCATCTTTCATATTGTATCATTTTTCGCGCCATATGTAAACCAAAATTTTTGTAAATACAAAAGCACAAATTTTTGTAAATACAAAAGCGCGGAGCGAAAACAGTTGCGTTGCTCCTAAAAATCGTGTATAATATGGTCAAAGAACATTTCCCAAAAGAGAGAGGCAAAGCATGATTTTCAGAACAAACAGCACAGAAGAAACCGAATCCGTGGGCGAAGCCCTTGGACAACGACTGCACGGCGGCGAGGTCATCGCCTACCTGGGAGATTTAGGTGCGGGAAAAACCGCCTTCACCCGTGGCTTGGCCCGCGGCTTGGGCATTTCCATGCGTGTCACCAGCCCCACCTATACCATCGTCAACGAATATTCAGGCGGGCGACTTCCCCTGTTCCACTTTGATATGTATCGCTTGGGCAGCAGCGACGAGCTGTTCGACATCGGCTGGGAGGACTACCTGCTCCGTGGCGGTGTATGTGCCGTGGAATGGAGTGAGAATGTAGCCGATGCCTTGGAGGATGCCATCGTCGTCAAGATTGAAAAACGCTCTGACGAGGAGCGGGAAATTACCATCGAAGGGAGGCTGCCCTGTGCGGATTTTAGCCTTTGAAAGCTCTGCCAAGGCTTGCTCCGTCGCCCTCACGGAGGACGGACGGCTCATTGGAGAGTATTATCAAAACTGCGGTCAGACCCATAGCCGCACCCTGCTGAAAATGGCAGAGGATCTGCTGAAAAACTGCGACATTCCCTCTGTAGATGCTGTCGCCTGCGCCGCCGGCCCGGGCAGCTTTACGGGAGTGCGCATCGGCGTTGCCGCCGCCAAGGGTTACGCTTGGGGGGCCGAACTGCCCTGCGTTGGGGTATCCACACTGGAGTCAATGGCTTATCAAGCCGCTTCCTTCACAGGCATTGTCTGCTGCGCTATGGATGCCCGCCGCCAGCAGGTCTACCACGCCCGCTTCCGCTGTGAAAACGGACAATTTACCCGCCTGTGCGAGGATTGCGCCATTTCTTTGGAAGAATTAAAAACAGCACTGGAACAGGAAACGGCTCCCATTCTCTTTGTAGGCGACGGAGCGAGGCTTTGCCACGAAGCCCTGGGCTACCCTTGCGCACCCGAGCATTTGGTGATGCAACGGGCATCGGGCGTGGCACTTGCCGCAGAGCAGGCTTTGGCACGGGGCGAAAATGCAGACGGTGCCACCCTCAATCCCAACTATCTCCGCTTATCTCAGGCAGAACGGGAGCGAAATGAACGAATCAAAGCAAAGGAGACTGAATAATGGAACGCGCAAAGGTGTATTTTACCAGCTTCCGCACCACAATGCGGGAGAATCTGCAACAAAAGCTGTGCCGACTGCTGCTGACAGCTGGGATGGACAAGATCGATTTTGAAAACAAATATGTCGCCATCAAGCTCCATTTCGGCGAACCGGGCAATCTGGCCTATCTGCGCCCCAACTACGCCCGCACGGTGGTGGATTTGGTCAAGCAGTTGGGCGGCAAGCCCTTCCTGACGGATTGCAATACCCTCTATGTGGGCGGCAGAAAGAATGCCCTTGACCATTTGGAATCCGCCTATCAGAACGGCTTTAACCCCTACAATCTGGGCTGTCACCTGCTCATTGCTGATGGTCTGAAGGGCACGGACGATGTGGAAGTCCCCGTGGACGGCGAATATGTAAGCTCTGCCAAAATCGGCAGAGCCCTAATGGATGCAGACATTGTGATCTCCCTGACCCATTTCAAGGGTCACGAGGCCGCAGGCTTCGGCGGTGCTATCAAAAATATCGGCATGGGCGGCGGCTCTCGGGCAGGCAAGATGGAAATGCACTCGGCAGGCAAACCCGTTGTCTACACGGACAAGTGCATCGGCTGTGGTGCCTGTGCCAAGGCCTGTGCCCACGGGGCCCCTGTTTTGGAAAACAAAAAAATGCACATCGACCTGAATAAGTGCTTGGGCTGCGGCCGCTGCATCGGTGCCTGTCCCGTGGATGCCATCGATGCCGCCAACGACGAGAGCAACACCATTCTCAACTGCAAAATGGCAGAATACACCAAGGCCATTGTGCAAAACCGTCCCCAGTTCCATATCAGCTTGGTCTGCGATGTGTCTCCCGTCTGCGACTGCTACGGCGTAAACGATGTGCCCATCATTCCCGATGTGGGCATGTTCGCCTCCTTCGACCTCGTGGCACTGGATTTGGCTTGTACCGAGGCTTGCATGAAGATGCCCCGCAGCGCAGAGCACCACTTCGAGGGCAGCAGCGGTGAGCTCTTCGCCGACCTGCACCCTGTCACCGACTGGCGCGCCCAAATCGACCACGGCAAGAAAATCGGTCTGGGCACGGACGAATACGACTTAATCGAGATTTAAGATTTTGGCATAATCTGACAGAGAGGGCGTCCCCTGAATCCGCTGAACGATCCTTCCGTTTTCCAGCAGCAGACCTGCAGGCAGGCGTAAAATTTTCAAGGCGGGTAATAATTCCTCATGGGCATCCGCATCCAAGCGACAGCATTTGAGGCGGTCACCGCACAGATGCTCCAAGCCCTCAAGCGGCTGCGCCCCGCCATGCACGCAGACCAGCACTCTGCCCTGCGCTACCTCTGTATGATAATTCTGCGGCGTTAAGTTTGTCATAAAAACATCGCTCCTTTGCGTGTAGTTTGCGCAAAGGAGCGATACCTTATTTTGCCGCCTGCACAATAAATTCAGCACAGGCTTCCAAGCCGAGGACACTGCTGTTCAGGCAAGTCGGAGGCCAAGCG